>JBAUUM010000171.1:0-14894 GCA_049582705.1 Actinocatenispora sp. | reverse complement strand
GTCAGTGCCCGGCCCTCTCCCGTCTCGGGGTGCCGGATCGCGGCAGCGTCAGGCGGACTTCTCGCGCCGCTCCCGCGGTCCGCGGGTCTCCCGGGCCTCGCGCGGGACGATCGTCGGGTTGACGTTCTCCAGCACGACCTCGCGGGTGACCACGACCCGGGCCACGTCCAGCCGGCTCGGGATCTCGTACATCACCGGCAGCAGGACCTCTTCCATGATCGCCCGCAGGCCACGCGCCCCGGTGCCGCGCAGGATGGCCTGGTCGGCGATCGCGGCGAGCGCGCCGTCGTCGAACGACAGCTCCACGCCGTCCAGTTCGAACAGCCGGGCGTACTGCTTGACCAGCGCGTTCTTCGGCTCCTGGAGGATCCGGATCAGCGCGTCGCGGTCGAGGTTGCGCACGCTGGTGACGACCGGCAGCCGGCCGTTGAACTCGGGGATCATGCCGAACTTGAGCAGATCCTCGGGCATCACCTCGGAGAAGACGTCGTCGGTCGAGCGCTCCTCCTTGCTGTGCAGCTGGGCGCCGAAGCCGAGGCCCTTCTTGCCGACCCGCTGTTCGATGATCTTCTCCAGGCCGGCGAAGGCACCGCCGCAGATGAACAGCACGTTCGTGGTGTCGATCTGGATGAACTCCTGGTGCGGGTGCTTGCGGCCGCCCTGCGGCGGGACCGAGGCGGTGGTGCCCTCCAGGATCTTCAGCAGCGCCTGCTGGACACCCTCGCCGGAGACGTCCCGGGTGATCGACGGGTTCTCGCTCTTGCGGGCGACCTTGTCGATCTCGTCGATGTAGATGATGCCGGTTTCGGCACGTTTGACGTCGTAGTCCGCCGCCTGGATGAGTTTGAGGAGAATGTTCTCCACGTCCTCGCCCACGTAGCCGGCCTCGGTCAATGCGGTCGCGTCCGCCATCGCGAACGGGACGTTGAGCAGCCGGGCCAGGGTCTGCGCCAGGTGGGTCTTGCCGCAGCCGGTGGGGCCGATCAGCAGGATGTTGGACTTCGCCAGCTCGACCGGGTCACCGCCACCGCTGCGGTGGCCGGAGCTGTCCGCCTGGATCCTCTTGTAGTGGTTGTACACGGCGACCGAAAGGGAGCGTTTTGCCTGCTCCTGGCCCACCACGTACTGATCGAGGAACTCGCAGATCTCCTTGGGCTTGGGAAGCTCGTCCCACTTGACGTCGCCCGACTCGCTGAGCTCTTCCTCGATGATCTCGTTGCACAGGTCGATGCACTCGTCGCAGATGTAGACCCCGGGTCCCGCGATGAGCTTCTTGACCTGCTTCTGGGACTTCCCGCAGAACGAACACTTGAGCAGGTCACCGCCGTCGCCGATCCGTGCCACCTACGACTCCCCCTGCACCGGCGACCGGGTCGCCCCGGCCGCGCTCGACTACTGACGCTCGCGGATGTACCGATTCCTCGACGGTACCCGCTCGGGGGCCTGAAACAGACCCCCGAGGCGGGGTTCAGCCCGTCGTCACCGCCACTGCGCTCTTCTTCCGACTGGGCAGCACCTGGTCGACCAGACCGTAATCCTTGGCTTCCGCCGCTGTCAGGATCTTGTCACGGTCGATGTCCCGGCGCACCAGCTCGACATCCCGGGCCGAGTGCTTCGAGATCAGTTCTTCCAGCATGGTGCGCATACGCATGATCTCCCGGGCCTGGATCTCGATGTCCGAACCCTGACCGTACCCCCCCTCGGTGGCGGGCTGGTGGATGATGATGCGCGAGTTGGGCAGCGCCATCCGCTTGCCGGGCGCGCCGGCGGCCAGCAGCACCGCCGCGGCCGAGGCGGCCTGGCCCAGGCAGGCGGTCGAAATGTCACACCGGATGTACTGCATCGTGTCGTAGATCGCCGTCATCGCCGTGAAGGAGCCACCCGGCGAGTTGATGTACATGGTGATGTCGCGGTCCGGGTCCATCGACTCCAGGGCCAGGAGCTGCGCCATCACGTCGTTGGCGGACACGTCGTCGATCTGCGCGCCGAGGAAGATGATGCGCTCCTCGAACATCATGTTGTACGGGTTGGACTCCTTCACCCCGTACGACGTGCGCTCCACGAACGACGGCAGGATGTAGCGGTTCTGAACCGGCGCGAACTGGCCGGACTGGGACGATGTCATCAGGTTCATCATGGATCCTTCGTTCAAGCCGAGCCAGTGGGATTCATCAACGGTCGGTCGACGGCCGGCCGGGTCGCTGGGCGACCGGCCGGCGCCCCGTCACGAGGACGTCTCGGCCAGGCCCGCCCCGCCGGGCACCTGAACCGCACCGGTGACCACGTGGTCGATGAAGCCGTAGCCCTTCGCCTCGTCGGCGGTGAACCAGCGGTCCCGGTCGGAGTCGGACTCGATCTGCTCCAGGGACTGTCCCGTGTGGCGTGACACACACTCCTGGAACATCTTCTTCGTGTAGACCATCTGCTCCGCCTGGATGGCCACGTCGGCGGCGGTGCCGCCGATGCCGCCGGACGGCTGGTGCATCATGATCCGCGCGTGCGGCAGCGCGTAACGCTTGCCGGGCGCACCCGCGCAGAGCAGCAGCTGGCCCATGGACGCGGCCATGCCGAGGGCGTAGGTGGCCACGTCGTTCTGCACGAACTGCATCGTGTCGTAGATCGCCATGCCGGAGTAGACGGAGCCACCCGGCGAGTTGATGTAGAGCGAGATGTCGCGGGTCGGGTCCTCCGCGGCCAGCAGCAGCAGCTGCGCGACGACGCGGTTCGCGGACTCGTCGGTCACCTCGGTGCCCAGGAAGATGATGCGCTCACGCAGCAGCCGGTTGAAGACGAGATCGTCGAAGCCGTTGCTGCTGGACTCCGGCGCGCGCCCCGTCGACACCGCCGGCGTTTTCAGGTCACTCATGAAGGACAGTCCTCTCGGCTTCACGGGGCGCCGGCGGGAGAAGCGGCCGACGCTCTCGCTCGTGCTGGTGGTTGGGCCCGGTGTGTCATGAACACCGGGGAACGGCCGCGTCCACGTGACGCTGTCGACCAGATGCTCATGAAACGAACCCTAACCGGTGGACGGGCCGCGAATCCGGTCAGCACGCGGCTGTTCGCTCTCAGCGCAGCACCCCGCGCCCCCGTCCGGGCACGATGAGTGTCGCAGGGCAAGCATCGGCCCACACCCGTGCGCGGGTGTGGGCCGATGGTGGCTCGGGTGGTCAGGATTCCTTGGCGGCGGCGACCGGCGCGTCGTCCTCGGCGCCGGTGTCGGCCGCGTCGTCGGACCCGGTGGCCTCGTCGGTCGACTCGGACGCCTCGACCGGGTTGCCGGCGGGGTTCATCACCGCGGACAGGTCCACGGTGTTGCCCGCGCCGTCGGTGACCGTGGCGTGCTCCAGCAGCAGCGTGAGGGCCTTGCCCCGGCGTACGTCGGACACGACCGCGCCGAGCTGGCCGGACCGTACGAGCTGGTCGGCGAACTGCTGCGGCGGCTGGCCGGACATCTGGGCGCGGCGCACGACCTCTTCGGTCAGCTCCTGGTCGTTGACCCCGATCTCCTCGGCGTCGGCCAGCGTGTCCAGCACCAGCTGGGTCTTGACCGCCTCCTGGGCGTTGGTGGTCAGCTCCGCGTCGAAGTCCTCGGCCGACTTGTCCTCGGCGGCCAGGTATTGCTCGAGCGTGCTGCCCATCTGCTCCAGCTGCTCGCCCATGGACTCCTTGCGGTAGCCGACCTCCTCGGCCACGACACCCTCGGGCACCGGAACCTCGGTGGCGGCCAGCAGCGCCTCGAGCACCTTGTCGCGCGCCTGGTAGGCCTGCTCACGCTTCTTGTTCAGCTCGACCCGACCGCGGGTGTCGGCGCGCAGCTCCTCCAGCGTGTCGAACTCGCTGGCCAGCTGGGCGAACTCGTCGTCCAGCTCGGGCAGCTCCTTCTCCCGGACGCTGCGCACGGTCACGGTGACCTCGGCGTCCTGACCGGCGTGCGGTCCGCCGACGAGCTTGCTGGTGAACGTGCCGGTCTCGTCGACCTGCATGCCGACCAGGGCCTCGTCGATGCCCTCCAGCAGCTGCTTGCTGCCGATCTCGTACGACAGGCCATTGGCGGTGCCGCCTTCGACCTCCTCGCCGTTGACCGTGGCGGCCAGGTCGACGGAGACGAAGTCGCCGTCCTGCGCCGGGCGGTCGACGCCCTTCAGCGTGGCGAACCGGTCACGCAGTTGCGAGACCTGCGTGTCGATGTCCTCGTCGTCCACCGAGACCTCGTCGACGGTCGCCGTGAGGCTGTCCAGGTCGGGCAGGGTGATCTCGGGGCGGACGTCCACCTCGGCGGTGAAGCTCACGTGCTCGCCGTCGGCCAGCTCGGTCACCTCGACCTCGGGGCGGCCGATGGCCTTGATGTCGTGCTCCCGGACCGCCGCCATGTACTGCTCCGGCAGGGCCTCCTGGACCGCCTCCTGCAGCACCGTGGCGCGCCCGACCTTCTGGTCGATCAGCCGGCTCGGCACCTTCCCCGGGCGGAAGCCCGGAACGTTCACCTGCTGGGCGATGGTCCGGTACGCCTTCTTCACGCTCGGCTCGAGCTCGGAGAAGGGCACCTCGACCGACACCTTCACCCTGGTGGGGCTCAACGTCTCGACGGCGCTCTTCACAGGGGTGCTCCTCAGCAGCTGATCGGTCTGATTCTCGGCTCGCGACCCAGCACAACCGACGCCGGGCACTGACCGGACGAGTCTAGGCGAGCGTCACACAGCACAACGACCCGGGCAGCCGGGCCGGCACCGGTCTGGACGCCGCAACGCCTCCCAGCGTACGCCCGCGTCCCGTCGGGGCCAGGGACCAGCGGCCCGACCCGCGATCGGTGGCGGAGCGGCCGGGCTGGTGTCGTCACCCTTCTGTGCAGCGACACGCCGATTGGCTCGGCGTGTCGCTGCACAGAACAAGGAGGCAGCCCGTGCCGCGTCGACAGCGGCGCGCCGGGTCGTCCGGGCGTGCTCGCCACGCGGTGCGACGGCGGTGGTGCCGCGCCGTCACGCCGCCTGGGAGTTGAGCGGAACGAAGCTGAAGCCGCGGGCGGTGTCCGGGCGGTACACGACGAGGGTCACCGGCGAGCCGTGGCTCACGTTCTCGACCCGGTCCAGTACGGACCGGACCGGCTCGTGTTCGAGCGCCAGCACCAGCTCGCCACCCGGGCGGTACCCGGCATCGGCAGCAAAGGACCTGAACTCCGGGTCACGGAGTCTGCGGGCGAAGTCTTTGGCGGCCCGCCATGCGATCTCACTCACAGTCATCCATCCACGTGGTTGTCGACGGCCGCAGCCCATGGTGCCGTGATCCGGTCGGGCCGGTAACCGACCGGGTGGGCCAGTCACCTCGTCGTTCGGTTGACCCATCGGAACAAACAGTGACCATCTATCACCGTACGTGCCCAGGCTCGCGGACACCCGCAGGTCAGCGCTTTACGGATAGTTATCGATGGGGGCGCCTCGTTGCGGTACGGGACCTCGTCGTCTCCGTCACAGCCGGCGGACGGCCCAGTCGCCGTCGCGCGCCGCCCGGCCACTGTCGCACAGAGCCACGCCCCGACCGGGCGACTGTGACACAGGTCGGCGTGGGCAGCCCGCCGCGTACCGCTCGGGCCGGCCTTACCCCTGGGACTGTCGGGTCGGAGGGGCAGCTGGCGGGTGCCGGCTAGGGTGATGCGATGCATCGCACGGGGATCTTGAGCGTGCTCGGACCGGTCTGCTGTCTGCTCGTCGTCGCGGCCGTCGTCGTCACGGTGGTCGCGCTGGTCATGCGCGGCAAGAACAAGAAGTCCCAGTAGCCGCCGGCGTCCACTCCGCGCGGCACCCGCCGGGCGGTACTGAAACGTCCCGGCAGAGTGGATCTCTACCGGGACGTTCTCGCAGGTCCGACCATGGTCGGGGTGGCGGGATTTGAACCCACGGCCCCTCGCTCCCAAAGCGAGTGCGCTACCAAGCTGCGCCACACCCCGTGGCGACGTCAGTGTACGGGGTGCCCGCCCCGGAACCCGACCCGATATCCGCTGTGCCGAGCACACCCGGCTGGGCCACACTATGTACGCTGATGGGGCAGCGCCGTACGACGCTTCGCGGGTGTAGCTCAATGGTAGAGCCTCAGCCTTCCAAGCTGATGGTGCGGGTTCGATTCCCGTCACCCGCTCCACACCGAAAGGCCAGGTCAGGGACACACCCCGACCTGGCCTTCGTCATGTCCGCCCGTTCAGTTGATCTCCGTGGGCCATGAGCGGCAGGCACCAGGACCGGGCCGGGCCCGACATGGCTGCCGGTTGGAAACCTTCGAGTCGGGCCCGACCCTGGTCCTTGCACAGCTGCTCTTCCAGGGCATTGACGAAGACGCGGTCGGCCTCGCTACTGACGAGCCGCTGACACTGGCATCAGCAGTGGCGAACCAACCGGTCCACCAAAGCTCGCTAAGGCTCAACGGATGTCAGGTTTTCCTTGGAACGTGCGCGGGCGCGGAGGAGCCAGTGTGCCGCGGCCAAGGGGACGACGCCGATGGGATACCAGGCGACGTCAACGACATCGAACTGGGCGCCCAGCATCTGGCGCGCGAACCAACTGTGCTGGGAGATTGCGGCGGGTATGGGCGTGAGCTGCGCAAACTCGATGAACCAGCAGTACGCGATCGCGGCCCCACCGGCGAGCAATGGGGAGATCGGCGGCCGTATGAAGATGACCATCGCGTAGACGATGGCTCCAGACAAGGCGGCGCCCGAGTACTGCTCGACGGGCCCATCCATCATGGCGCGGATTGCGTAGGCCATGCCCGCGAAGCCGGCCGCCGACACCACCATCAGCAGCCGAGCCCAGCGCACCGGGAGCGACATCGCGCCATTCTAGGTGGGCAGTGCAGCTGAATGGCAGCGGTACTGCCGCCAAGGGCTGGGACGGCGATCCGATGGGCATGCTGGCCGACGGTCAACCCTCGTCCATCACGTTCCAAGACAGCGGGCTCTCCGAGCAAGGATGTGACTCACCGATCCCCCTCCTGCTCGTTCCCGCGGGCCCCGGCGAGCATGAGCCCGGACAGCGCAATGAGCCAGCCCGCACCAGAAAGGCTGGCCCGGACCGTTGTCGTTGATTCTCAGCCTGGCCGATCGCCGCATCCGGACCGCTTGCGCCGTGGGCCACGGAGTGAACGTCGACGACGTCATCACCGGACCGGTGAGGAGTCAGCATCATCACCAGGAACAGCCCGACGACCACTGCCAGACCCACCACCCGCACACTGCTGGGCACCAGGCTCATCAGGTGTTTCATCTGAGAGCCGGCTCCCCGCATTCCCTTCTTGAACGTCACCACGTACGCGGCAAGGAAACACAGGATGAAGATCAGTGCTGCCGGCAGGATCAACAGGCGGCTCAGTGGCGGCCACCAGGGCAGGAAGGTCAGGCCCACCGTGACCACGCAGTAGGAGGCGCCGAGAACGGCCAAACGGAACATCCGGCTCGGATTCACGCAACCATGATCCCGACCTGTACAGGGTGCGACCATCGGCCATACAGTTGGTGTGCCAATCAGGGCCTTGAGACCCGCACTATGCGCGGAGAAGAGGCTGGCCAGGCCGAAGCGGCCAGATAGCCGAGGACTCCGCAGGCGAAGAAGATCGCCCCCGGGATGGGATGTTCGACCAGAACACTGGCAACGGCGATGTAGAGAGCGCTGCCCACCACCAGAAGGAACCCGAACAGCACCGCCATCCAACCGGACTGTCGCAGCAGCACGCTGAACAGCCAGCCGAGCAGAATGTAGGAGCCCGAACCGGCGGCGGAGATCAGTAGGAATAGAACGCCAACAACCATCTCGGCATGGCTTACTTCCCCACAATGGCGACAGGGCCGGAAGCTGTCCACTTGTCAGAGTCGCGACGGAACGCGAAGTTCTGAACTGAATACCCCGCGCTCGGTCATGTCTTTCCCGCATTCGGCGGACAGGGCACGCCGTACCAGGACCGGACAGCTCAGCTCCACGTCAGCCTGGCGAGTTCCCGCTTGAACTGCGTCTGCGTGATCGTGCCGCCCTCGGACGGTTGCAGACGCAGGGAGTAGGTCACCGAACCGACCTCCCACCACACGATGATCGGCGTGCTGGCCGGGTAGTCGACATCGGCGCCAAGTACCGGACACCGGCTCTGATTGAGCATGCCGGACCGCGAGCGTGCCCTCGCCGTGGAACGGCTGGCTACCGTCCGCGGTCACCCGTCCACCCCCGAGAACGCGACGGGGATGCGTCAGATGGGCAGGCCATCCGGCGTAGCCGGGTGGGCGCGATCGATGGCGTTTCGGCACGGTCAACCCGTCACTAGGCTCCGGCCATGACGGACTACTCGACGCTCGCCATTCCGGCGCTTGCGCTGCTCATGGTGGTCGAGATCGTGTCGTTCCGGTTCTTCCCCGACAAGGACAAAGCGGGATACACGGTACGCGACACACTGACGAGTCTGGCCATGGGCATCGGCAGCGTGGTGGCCAACCTCGGCTGGAACGCCCTCACACTGGTCAGTCTCGTGTTCGTGCACCAGTTCACCCCGTTGCGCATCCCCTTCAGCTGGGTCGGCTGGCTGCTCACGTTCGTGGCGTACGACCTGACGTACTACTGGCAGCACCGGGCCAGCCACCGGATCCGGATCCTGTGGGCCGGCCACGTCGCCCATCACTCCAGCCAGCGGTTCAACCTGTCCACCGGGTTCCGGATCAGCTGGACCGCCATCGGGACCATGCCGATCATGTTTCCGATGGTGCTGCTGGGATTCCACCCGGTGATGATCCTCGCGACGCAGAGCATCAACTTCACGTACCAGTTCTGGCTGCACACCGAGCGGGTCGACCGGCTCTGGGCGCCGGTGGAATGGCTGTTCAACACGCCGACACATCACCGGGTGCACCACAGCTCCACCGACCTGCATCTGGATCGGAACTTCGGCGGCGTGTTCATCGTGTGGGACCGGCTGTTCGGCACCCTGCCGTCGAAGGACGACCGGCCGGTCTACGGCCTGACCCACAACATCGACACGTACAACCCGCTGCGGGTCACGTTCCACGAGTACGCGGCGATCGCGCGCGACCTGGTCCGGGTCCGCGGCCTGGTGACCCGGTTGGGCATCCTGCTCGCGCCGCCGGCCTGGTCGCACGACGCCGTGCGGGCCGCGCGCACCGAGACGCCGGCGGATGGCCAGGCCGCCGCCGCACCCGCGGCCCCAACGGACGGCGCGGCCGTCCCCAGCCTCACAGCAGGTCGGCGATCGCGACCGGCTGCCCAGTCTGAAGGGAACGCAACGTCGCCTCGATCATGGCCACGTTGAGCATGCCTTCCCGGAAGGTGCCCTGCGGTTGCTCGCCGTCGAGCACGCAGTCGACGAAGTACCGCATCGGCGCGTACATGTAGTGCTCCAGCTTCCCGTAGCGGTTCTTGCGGCCGAGGGGTACCCACGGGTAGCTGTACTTGTCGGTGACGAAGGAGATGCCGGTGTAGTCCTGGTCGTAGTCGATCTTGCCGGTCTCCCCGTACAGGGACATGTGGCAGTCGAGCACGCTCGGGTTGGAGTCGGGCACGATCCAGGACGTCTCGAACGTGATCGTGCAGGTGTCGAACTCGATCATGGTCTGGATGCAGTCCCAGGTGTCCACGCCCTTGGCGGCGAGTACGCCCCGGTGCCCCCGCGCGTAGACGGTGCGCGGCTGCTGGTCGACGACCCAGCACATCATGTCCATGGTGTGCGGGAAGAGGAACCAGTGCGGGCCGGACCGTGCGGCCCAGCTGAACCAGTTCTCCGCGACGTCGATCGCGTCGCTGAGCCGGATGTACCCCATGACCGGCGCGCCGATCTGGCCCTCCTCGACGGCCTCCTTGATCAGGCACCACTGCGGGTCCCAGCGCAGGTGGAAGTCCACCATGGACAGACCGCTGCTGGCCTCGGCCACCGAGACCAGTTCCTTGGCCTGGCCGAGGTCGGTGGTCAGCGGCTTCTCGACCAGTACGTTCTTGCCCGCCTTCAGCAGTGTGCTGGTCGGTGCGAAGTGCGCGTGGTCGGGCGTGGCGACGCTGAACGTGGACACGTCGCTCTTCACCAGGTCGTCGATGTCGGTGGTCCACTCGCAGCCGTACCTGCCGGCGACCTCCCGTGCGCGATCGGCATCGAGGTCGCACACCACCGCCAGTTCGCAACGGTCGTAGTCGGCGTAGACCATCGGGTGGTTCTGTCCCCAGATGCCCAGCCCGACCACGCCGACCTTGAGCTTGTCCGCCATGATCGTCCTCCTGAAAACGGGTTCGGTTGATCGTGTTGTCCGGTCGGTGGAAGCGGCGCGCTCGAACGGCGGCGGTGGTCAGCCCTTGACCGCGCCGAAGGTCAGCCCGCTGACGATGTGCCGGCGCAGCGCCCAGAACAGCAGCATCGGTACGGCCATGCTCACCGCCGCGGTGGCGGCGATGTAGTTCCACGAGATGCCGCTGGTGGCGAAGTAGCTCAGGGCCCGAACGGTCAGCGGCACGGAGCGGCCACCGGTCATGGGCATCGCGAAGATCAGGTTGTTCCAGCAGAACACGAAGATGAACACGCCGGCGACCACGAGACCGGGCGCCACCATCGGCAGCACGACCCGGATCAGGCAGCGCATCCGGCCGCATCCGTCCACCAGCCCGGCTTCCTCGATCTCCATCGGGATGTCCTCGAAGAATCCGCGGAGCAGCAGCACACCCAGCGGGATCGCGAAGGTCTGGAAGGTGAGGATCACGCCGAGGTTGCCGCCGATCAGCCCGAGCCGGGACATCACCACGAACAGCGGCAGCACGAACACCACGGGCGGGGCCAGCATCAGCCCCAGGTACCAGGTGGACAGCAGCCGGCGGCCACGGAACTTGAACCGGGTCAGCCCGTAGCTCGCCGCGACCGCCAGCGGCAGCGCGATCACGGTCGACGCGCCGGCCTGCAGCAGGCTGGCCAGCAGCGCCGACCGGCCCTGGCCCGGTGACACGAAGACGTAGTGCAGGGCGGTCAGGTCCGGCACGAACAGCAGAGAGTTCGACCCGCTGGTACCGCTCTGCGGCGGCCGGATCGCCAACAGCAGGAACCAGACGATCGGCGCGAGGAAGACCAGTACCACGAGGGCCAGCAGCAGGTGCAGGAGCGCCCGGCGCACGGATGCGATCACAGCGACCTCCCCTTGCGTCCGGCGGTGGCCAGGTAGACGCTGATCAACACCGCGATGAACAGGGTGATCAGCCAAGTCAGCGCCGACGCGTAGCCGATGTTGTAGTAGGTCAGCCCGTCGTAGAAGATGGTCAGCCCCAGCGTGGTGGTGGCGTCGCCCGGCCCGCCCTGGGTCTGGACGTAGATGATGTCGAAGATGTTGAACGTGGCCAGGAACCGCAGCAGGGCAACGGTCACCAGCACGGTGCGCATCAGCGGTAGGACGACCGAGACGGTGGTACGCCACCGTGAGGCACCGTCGACGCGGGCCGCCTCGACCACTTCCTGCGGTACGCCCTGTAACGCGGCGAGGAAGATCAGCGTGGCGAACGGCGTCCACTGCCACACCTCGGTGACCATGATGCCGGCCAGCGCGGTGTGCGTGTCCCCCAGGATCCCGGTCTCCGGCGGCGTGATCCCGATGCCCTGCAACAGGGCCGGCACGATGCCGTCGGTCTGGTAGAAGTACCGGAACGCCAGTCCGGCCACCGCCGGCGCGATCGCGGTCGGCAGGATGATCAGGCTGCGCGCCAGGCGGACCCCGCGCAGTTTCTGGTTGAGCAGCACCGCGATCGCGAAGCCGAGCACCAGCTCGACCGCGGTGGTGACGACGGAGAACAGCAGGGTATGGCTCAGCGCGCCCAGCACCTGGTCGTCCCGGAAGGCGTAGGCGAAGTTGCGCAACCCTACGTACCGCAGCGGATCGGGCGCGATCGACAGGTTGTACAGCCGGAAGGCGTTGAGCAGGGCCCGGAGCTGCGGGTACAGGCTGATCAGGATCAGTACGAACATCGAGGGCAGCAGCCAGGGTGTCGGCCCGCGCAGCCAGGCGCGGATCCGTACTCCGCCTGTCCCGCGGGTCGGCGCGGACATGCGGGACGGCGGGTGACTGGTGGCGGTGGCGGTCACGGTTTCTCCTTTGCCCAGCCGTCAGCTGCTGCGGCCCGACAGCCGGAGCAGTAGGTTCCTGGTGTGCTCGACGGTGTCCGGGTAGCTGTCCCGCGGCCAGGGCAGGAAGCCGTCGATGGTCATCGTCTCGGTGACCTTGCGCTGCACCGCGTGCAGGGCGTCGGTCACGCTGTCCTGCCCGGCGAGGACCTGGTTGAGCCGGCGACCGTAGTAGCCCTCGATGGTCGTGTAGTTCATGCTGGGCGGTCGTACCGCCTTGCCGTCACCCTCCCGCAGACCCCGGAGCTGGGTGTCCAGGAACGGGTAGGCGTGGGTGATCTCGGGGTCGCGGTACAGCGATTCCCGCGCGAAGTCGGCGAACTGGCTGTTGGACAGCATCGCCATCTTCTTCTGGGTCTCGGCGCTGCTGACCCACTTGATGAATTCCCAGCACGACTCGCGCTTGGTGGAGTACCGGCTGATGCCGAAGGCGTAGCCACCGATGCTGACGGTCTGCGGGTGGCCGGGGCGCTGGGGAAGCGGCGCCGCCGCGTACTTTCCGACCACGGGCGACTTGCCGGTGCCCATGTAGGTGGTGCGGGTGACCAGCCGGATGTACGGGCTCCACCAGTAGAACATCCCCACGGTGCCGCTGCTGAACGCGGTGCCCGCGTCGAACCACACGTAGTTCACGGCGGCCGGCGACGACAGCGTGTACAGCTCGTGGAACATCCGCAGCGACAGCCGATTGGCCGCCGAGTCCAACTGTGGGGTGAAGTCCCAGTGCCGGGAGCCGGGGAACGACCGGAACCAGCGGGCTCCGTTGCTGGCCGCGAGTTGGCTGTACATGTGCAGGATCGGTTGTGGTCCGGAACCGGCGACCACGGTGCCGTGCATCCTGGTCCCGTTGACGCTGCGACCGTCGATCGCCCGGATGTCCGACAGGTACCGGTCCCAGGTCCAGTCCGGGTCGGCCCGCCGTTCCGGTGGTCGGGCGAGGCCGAGCTGGTCGAACACATCGGTGCGGTACAGGGCAACCTGGCTGTACGCCGCGGCCGGCAGCGTGTAGATGTGCCCGTTCCACTCGCTGAGGCTGTGGATGGTGTTGGGGATGAAGTCGTGCGGCGCGACATCGTCCCGGTCGCGGGCGATCAGGTCGTTCAGGCTGGTCAGCCAGCCGCTGTTGGCCCACCGGGACAGCCACATCGAGTCCGGTGACACGACGTCGATGTTGTTCTGCCGGGTGATGAACGCGTTGGTCGTACGGGCGTTGAGCGTGTCGTAGTCCAGGCCCTCCAGCCGTACGGTGATGCCGGTCTGCCGCTCGAACTCCGGCAGCAGGCGCTGCACGGCGAAGAAGAACGGGTCCTGGACGGTCAGTACGCTGATGCTCTTCGGGTCGGTGTCACCGGCACCGCATCCGGCGCCGAGCGCGCCGAGCGACAGGGTTGCTCCAGCGCGCAACAGCGTCCGTCGCCGCAATGGCATGGTGCACCTCCCGATGCGTGCCGGCCCGGCTGCGGCCGACAGCGGAAACGTCTGTCGTGGTTGTCGTGGGCGCGCGGGGGGTGGTGCGCGCCGGGCGCATCTGCTGGGCGTCCGGGTCCACGGTGGAGTGGTCGGACCCCAGAACCTCGCTGGCGCTGATCGAACCGACCGAGCGGAGGAGGTATGTTTGGGATTCCCTCAAACTAATACGCCGGTGAGAGTTGTCAAGAGTTGTCGCCCAACTCCCACGTCACGCAACCCACGCAGTACCGACAGTTACTCGAACTCCTGGCAGGAACGCATGGTCACCAGCCCCCTCGGCACGCCCTCGGCGCGTCCCCTCATCTCGGCCACCGTCATCGGGCGCGCCAACCGCGGCCGGGTACTCCAGGCGCTGTTCGACCTCGGTCCGACCAGCCGGGCCGAACTGGCGCGGCTGGTCGGCGTCAACCGGTCCACCATCACCGCCATCGTGCAGCCGCTCATCGACACCGGAATCCTCATCGAAGGTGAACCCCTGCCCGCCGGCGGATCGGGCGGGAAGCCGGCGCGGCCGCTCGGGCTGTCCCCCGCGGCCAGCCCCATCGGGGCGCTGCAGGTCATGCCCGGCCGGGTCCGGGCCGCGCTGGTGTCGATCACGGGCGACGTGCTGGCCCAGGACGCCCGACCGTTCCCCGTCCAGCGGGGACGCACGGCAGAGGCAGCCCGTACGATCAGCGACTGCCTGGACACCGTCCTGCGGCAGGCGCACCGGCGCCCGATCGGCGTCGGCATCGCGGTCGGCGGGATGGTCGACACCGATCACGGCAGCATCGTCGAGGTCAACCTCGCGCCCTCGCTGAGTGGTCTCGCCCTCGGCCCGCGGATCGCCGAACACACCGGGCTGCCCGTACACATCGACCACCATCCGCGGGCGATGCTGCTGGGCGACCGGTGGTTCGGGCCCGGCCGGGGCATCAGCACCTTCGCGGTGATCTACACCGGCGAGGTGCTCGGCGGCGCGTTCATGGTCGACGGCCGGGTGCACCGGGGCAGCGCGGGAGCGGGTGGCGAGCTCGGCCACACCTTCGTACAGCTCGGCGGCGACCTGTGTCGGTGCGGGCGGCGCGGCTGCTGGGAGACCATGGCGACGCTGGGCTGGCTACGCCGGACCTGCGCGGCGGAACGGATCCCCGGCACGGACGACACGACCACCGCCCAGCTGGCCCTGCTCGCCCGCACCAACGCGGACGCCGCGAAGGTCCTGGACAGGTACGCCTTCAACCTGGCGGTCGGGATCGCGAACCTCCAGCAGACCCTGGCGCTCAACCGGTACGTGCTGCACGGCGACGCGGTCGGCG
>JBAUUM010000170.1:0-17334 GCA_049582705.1 Actinocatenispora sp. | reverse complement strand
ACCCGGGGCCGTACCGCCAGGCCGACCAGCCGGCGCTGGTCCAGCGGCACGCCCAGCGCGTCGCAGCGGGCGGGCAGATCGGTGGGCGGCGCCGCGGGACCGAGCAGCTCGGTGAGCAGGGCGCGATGGGTCTGCCGTTCCAGGCTGTCCCGGTCGCGGGTCACCAGCCGCTCCACGGCCAGGGCGGAGGCTGCGCGCTCGGCGACCACCACGTGCCGGTGCGGCGGCGGGTCGGGGCTGATGAGGATGAGCCGGCCCCAGTCGACACCTCTGGCGCCGACCAGGGTCACCAGCCATCCGGCACGTTCGTGGTAGCCGGCGCGTTCGCCGCACACCACGGCCCGGGACCGTTCGCTCCAACCGGCGAGCAGCTCGGCCGGGTCCTGGCCGGCGCTGTCGTAGCCGAGCACCTCGTGCGCCAGGTTCTCCAGTACCGCCGGCAGTCCGGACATCCGGACCACCTCGCGCAGCACCTCGGCGGGTTCCGCGCCGGACACGGTGAGCGCGGTGAACGTCTCGTGCACCTGTTCGGCCGCCCGCAGCTCGGCCAGCTGCGCGTCCATGATCAGCCCGACCACCGCCTCGGTGACCGCGACGAACCGGGTCTCCCGGTGCAGGCTCACCAGCGGCAGTCCGTGCCGGTCCGCGGCGGCGCGCAACGCCTCCGGCAGGCCGCGGTCCCAACGCCGTACGAGTTCCACCACCAGTCCGGCGGCGCCGACGGCGGCCAGTTCCTCGACGTAGCGGCGCAGCGCGTCGTCCTCGGAGGGCAACGCGATGCCGGTGGTGAGCACCAGTTCACCGCCGCGCAGCAGGCTGGCGATGTCGGCGATCTCGGCCACGTGCACCCAGCGGACCCGGTGCGCCAACCCGTCCGCCCCGGCCACCACGCTGGGTCGCCCGGCCCGGACGACCGGTAGCGCCAGCGCCTGCTCGACGGTCGGGTACATCGGACCTCCAGACCGGTCGCGCGGCGGCGGGGACGGGACGGCGGCGGAGCCCTCCCAAACTGGACAGAGCGTAATACGGAAAACCCAGAACCGGTACACGTTGTCCATGGCACCCTCGGTGCTGACCGCGCGAGACTCGGGGGCAGTCCCGACCACCCCAGGCACTCCGACCGGAGGAGACCATGGCGCACGCCGAACTGCTGGCCCGGCACCGCAAGGTACTGCCGGACTGGCTGGCTCTGTACTACGAGGAGCCGATCGAGATCGTCTCCGGCAGCGGCCGCCGGGTCACCGACGCCGAGGGCACCACGTATCTCGACCTGTTCGCCGGCATCCTGACCAACGCGATCGGGTACGACATCGCGGAGATCTCCGACGCGGTGCGTGCGCAGTTGGACACGGGCATCCTGCACACCTCGACGCTCTACCTGATCCGCCAGCAGGTGGAACTGGCCGAGCGGATCGCGGAGCTGTCCGGCATCCCGGACGCCAAGGTGTTCTTCACCAACTCCGGCACCGAGGCCAACGAGACGGCCCTGATGCTCGCCACCCAGGCCCGTCGCAGCAACCAGGTCCTGGCGATGCGCAACTCGTACCACGGTCGGGCCTTCGCCACCATCGGCATCACCGGCAACCGGGGCTGGTCGGCCAGCTCGCTGTCCCCGGTCAACGTGAGCTACGTGCACGGCGGATACCGCTACCGCAGCCCGTTCCGGCACATGTCCGACCGTGACTACATCGCGGCCTGCGTCGAGGACCTCACCGACGTCCTGCAGACCACCACCTCCGGCGACGTGGCCTGCATGATCGCCGAGCCGATCCAGGGTGTCGGCGGCTTCGCCACCCCGCCGGACGGGCTGTTCGCGGCGATGAAGGAGGTGCTCGACCAGCACGGCATCCTGTTCATCTCCGACGAGGTGCAGACCGGATGGGGACGCACCGGCGAGCACTTCTGGGGCATCCAGGCACACGGCGTGGTCCCCGACGCGATGACCTTCGCCAAGGGCCTGGGCAACGGTCTGGCGATCGGCGGGCTGGTCGCCCGCCCCGAGCTGGTGGACTGCCTGACCGCCAACTCCATCTCCACGTTCGGCGGCAACCCGGTGTCCACCGCGGGCGCCCACGCGACGCTGCGGTACCTGCTCGACCACGACCTGCAGGCCAACGCCGCCAAGATCGGTGGCCGGCTGCTGCACGGGCTGCGCGACGCCGCGGAGAAGTACCCGATCCTCGGCGACGTGCGCGGCAAGGGCCTGATGATCGGGCTGGAATTCGTGCACCCGGGCGGTATCGAACCGAATCCGGCCGCCGCCGCCGGGCTGCTGGAGCAGACTCGGAAGCGTGGGGTGCTCATCGGCAAGGGCGGGCTGCACGGCAACGTCGTGCGGATCGCGCCGCCGATGACCCTGACCGAGAGCGAGGCGGACGAGGCCCTCGCCGCCCTCACCGAATCGATCGCCGTCGTACACCAGGAGCTGACCAGCCGATGAGCAGTGGCACCGCGCACCGCATCACCCATCGGATCGGCGGTAAGCCGTGGACCGGACCGGTCGGCCGGACCGGCGAGGTCTTCGACCCTGCCACCGGCGCGGTGACCGGGCTGGTCGACCTCGCCTCCGCGGCCGACGTCGACGAGGCGGTCCGGGCCGCCGCCGACGCCCTGGTCGGCTGGCGCGCCATGTCGCTGGCCCGGCGTACCGAGGTGATGTTCCGGTTCCGGGAGCTGCTCGCGGCGCGCAAGGACGAGCTGTCGCAGATCGTCACCGCCGAGCACGGCAAGGTCGCCGACGACGCGGCCGGCGAGGTGCAGCGGGCTCTGGAGAACGTGGAGTACGCCTGCGGGCTGGGCCAGCTGCTCAAGGGCGAGTACAGCGAGAACGCCTCGACCCGCGTCGACGTGTACTCGGTGCGCCAGCCCGTCGGTGTGGTCGCGGTGATCTCCCCGTTCAACTTCCCGGCGATGGTGCCGCTGTGGTTCGTGCCGACGGCGATCGCCTGCGGCAACACGGTGGTGCTCAAGCCCAGCGAGAAGGACCCGTCCGCGGCCAACCTCATTGCCGAGCTGTTCGCCGAGGCGGGGCTGCCCGACGGCGTGCTCAACGTGGTGCACGGCGACAAGGTCGCGGTCGACTCACTGCTCACCCACCCGGAGGTGCGGGCCGTCTCGTTCGTCGGTTCCACGCCGGTGGCCCGCTACGTGTACGAGACCGGCACCCGCAACGGCAAGCGGGTGCAGGCGTTGGGCGGCGCGAAGAACCACATGGTCGTGCTGCCCGACGCCGACCTGGACCTGGCCGCGGACGCGGCCGTGTCCGCCGGGTTCGGCTCGGCCGGCGAACGCTGCATGGCGGTGTCGGTCGTGGTCGCCGTCGACCCGGTCGGCGACGACCTGGCGGAACGCATCGCGGCACGCATCGCCGACCTGCGGGTGGGCGACGGGCGGCGGCCGGGCTGCCAGATGGGGCCGCTGATCACCGCGGCGCACCGGGACCGGGTCGTCGGCTACCTGGACGCCGGCACGGCGGCGGGCGCCACCCTCGCGGTGGACGGGCGGGGCCACCCCGTCGACGGCGACGAGAACGGCTTCTGGCTGGGCCCGACCCTGCTGGACAAGGTCACCCCGGACATGTCGGTGTACACCGACGAGATCTTCGGCCCGGTCCTGTCGATCGTCCGGTCACCCAGCTACGACGCCGCCATCGAGCTTGTCAACGCGAACCCGTACGGCAACGGCACGGCGATCTACACCAACGACGGCGGCGCGGCCCGGCGCTACCAGAACGAGATCAGCGTCGGCATGGTCGGCGTCAACGTACCGATCCCGGTGCCGGTCGCGGCGTACTCGTTCGGCGGCTGGAAGGACTCGCTGTTCGGCGACCTGCACGCCTACGGTCCGGACGGCATCCAGTTCTTCACCCGTACCAAGGTCGTCACGAGCCGCTGGCTGGACCCGTCGCACGGCGGGGTCAACCTGGGATTCCCCCGCACCGGTTCCTGACCCGCCCGGGTTCCTGACCCGCCGTTCATCAGCCCGTTCGGGTTCCTGAACCGCCCGGGTTCCTGAACCACCCGGGTTCATCGGCCCGGTCGGACCGCCCGCCCGTCGGGCGGTCCGAACCTGCTGCCGGCCCGAGGCTCAGCGCCCGTGTGCCGGTCCGTCGCCGCGGCCGTGCCGCGCCGCGACATCGTGCCGACGTCCGCTCCCCGCCTGACGACCGACCGGGCCCTGCTCCACGGCCGGGCCGGACAGGCGTACCACGGTGTGGTCCGCGTCGTCGCCCTCGAGCCGGTCGAGGTCCGCCGCCGGGACGAGCGCCACGATCGGCCGTCCGTGCCGGGTCACCACGATGCGTTCACCGCCGTAGGTCACGCGGTTCACCAGGTCCGCGAACTCCGCGCGTGCCTGGGTCACGGGAATCTCGTCCACCATCCACCCATGATAGCGTCCTGTACATCCTGTAAGTTTTGTACAGAACTACTCGATGGAGGTGGTCCAGATGCGGGCAGCGCGCACGCTCCCGATGATCATCGAACGGACCGGCCGGGACGAGTACGCGATCGATCCGTACTCGAAGCTGCTCGCCGGGCGCATCGTCATGCTCACCGGCCCCCTCGACGACGCACTCGCCAACGCCGTGGTCTCCCAGCTGCTCTGCCTCGACCACGACAGTCCGACGCGGGACATCTCGCTCTACGTCAACTCCCCCGGCGGCTCCGTCACCGCCGCGCTCGCGGTGTACGACACGATGAACGCCCTGGCCGCCGACGTCGAGACCGTCTGCGTGGGGCAGGCCGCGGGTGCCGCAGCGGTACTGCTGGCCGCCGGCGCCCCCGGCCGGCGGATGCTGCTGCCGCACGCCCGCGTGGTGTTGCGCCAGCCGTCGCTGTCGGCCACCGCACCGGGGATGTCGGCCGCCGATCTGGTGATCCAGGCGGGCGAGCTCACCCGAGCGGCGGACGTCGTGGCGGTGGCACTGGCCCGGCACACCGGCCGTCCGGTGGAACGGGTACGCCGCGACCTCGCCCGCGACACGATCCTGACCGGGACGGCCGCCCGGGAGTACGGCCTGGTCGACGATCTGGTCTCGGCGCGCCCGTCGGCTCCGTGGGCGCGGGCGAGCTGATGGCCGACCGGTACGCGTCCCGACCGGACGACACGCACCCCCGGCTGCCGGCCCTCACCGGTGTCGAGGCCGACCTGGTCGACCACTACCTGAAGGTCGTGGACGACCTCGCCCGGCTCAATCCCGCGACCGTCACCGGCACGTACGGCGCGCTGCTGGCCGCGCAGGCGCTCGCCTCGCATGCCGCGGCCGTCCGCGACGCGCTGGAACAGATGTTCGCGCGGGGCGAGACTGAGCTGTACCCCGGCACGCTGGCCAGGGCGTTGCACTCGCTCGACGCGCCGGCCAGGATCGCCCGGCTGGCCGTGCCCGCTGTGCCGCCCGAGCCGTGACCGGCCCCGGCGGCGGTGGTCACCGCAGCCAGGTGCTGTGGATACGGTCGCCGCGCCGGTCGAAGACGTGCAGGTGGGTCAGGTCGAGCTGCAGGCTCATCCGGGTGCCGGGCGACACGGACGTGTACGGCGGGAGCCGGATCGCGAACTCGGCCGGCCGCTGCACGTGCCGCCCCGCGCTGAGGTCGAGCGGCTCGGGCTGCGGAGCGGGCTGCTGCTGCTCCCGGCGGCCACGGAACCGCCACCGCTTCAGCTGGGCGACCTGGGGTGGCGGCGGCTGGTGGCCGGCACCGGTCAACTCGTCGAGGCCGGGCGCGGCGACGGCGCCGATGTCCAGGTAGGCGATGGTCTCGTGGCCGAGGTGCTCGGCGTAGCGGACGATGCCGCGCACCGCGCCCGGCGTGCCGTCGGCCACCGGCGTGACCGACTCGGCCCGAAGTCCGATGATCACCCGTTCGCCGTGGTAGCGCGCGAGCGGCCGGACCCGCGGGTCCGACCACGGCAGCGACACGTGCTGGTGACCCATGTCGAACATCAACTGGTCGTCGAGGTAGGCGTACACCGACGCCTCCAGCAGATTCATCATCGGATGACCGAGGAACGCCGCGACGAAGACCGTGGCGGGCCGGTGGTACACGTCGTTCGGCTCGCCGACCTGCTGGAGTCGACCCTCGCGCAGGATCGCGATCCGGTCGGCCATGGTCAGCGCCTCGGTCTGGTCGTGCGTGACGTAGACCGTGGTCACCCCGACGGTGCGGACCAGGCTGGAGATCTCGGCCCGCAGGCCGTGCCGCAGCGCGCTGTCGAGGTTGGACAGCGGCTCGTCGAGCAGGAAGATCCGGGGTTCACGGATGATGGCCCGCCCCATCGCGACCCGCTGCTTCTGCCCACCGGACAGCTGTCCGGGCCGGCGGGCCAGGGTGTCGGCGACTCCCAACGCCGTCGCCAGGTCGGTGACGCGCTCGGTCAGCCCTTCCGCCGGCAGGCCGGCCAGGCGCAGCGGGAACGCGAGGTTGTCGTGCACCGACATGTGCGGGTAGAGAGCGAAGTCCTGGAACGCCATCGCCACCCGCCGTTCCCGCGGGGTCCAGTCGTCGACGACCTCGTCGTCGAACAGGACCTGCCCCTCGGTCGGCTTGTCCAGGCCGGCGATCATGCGCAGGATGGTCGACTTGCCGCAGCCGGACGGCCCCAGCAGCACCATGACCTCGCCGTCGGTCACGGCCAGTTCGACCCCGTCGACCGCGACGGTGCCGTCGGGGAAGACTTTGGTCACCGACTCCAGAGTCAGGGCTGTCACCGGGCCTCCTCTGCCACACCAGCCGGGTCACTCCCCGTACTGACCCGCTCGTTCACCGTGATCGTTCCCCGACGAACACCATCAGCTCAACGTGTCCATGTAGAGCCGTCGATCGTCGTGCCTCGTTGCACGCTGGCGGGGGCCGAGGGGTTCAGCCCGACGGTGGCCGGCGCGACCCACGCTCGGCACCGCCGGTAGGGTTCCTGCCGTGCTGGTGCTCCTGCCACCCTCCGAGAGCAAGGCCCCCGGCGGACGGGGTGCGCCGCTGCGGACCGAGAGCCTGTCCTTTCCGAGCCTGAACCCGGTCCGGGCACGACTCATGGACTCCCTGCGCACCTTGTCGAGCAATGTAGCGGTCGCGCGCAAAGTCCTGAAGCTTTCCGAGCACCAGGATGCCGAACTGGCCAACAATCTGGTGATCCATGAGTCGCCGACCCGGCCCGCGATCCAGCGGTACACGGGCGTGCTCTACGAGGGACTCGACTACGCTTCGCTGTCCGCAACGGCACGGCGGCGCGCCGACCGCACCCTGGTGGTGTCCTCGGCGCTGTTCGGAGCGGTCCGCCCGCGTGATCCGATCCCCGCGTACCGGCTGTCCGGCGGAGCCACCCTGCCCGACCTCGGCCCACTCCGGAGCGTCTGGCGGCAGTCCCTCGTCCCGGTACTCGCCGACGCCGAGTTGGTACTGGATCTGCGATCGGCCGCCTACCAGGCGTTGGCCCCGGTGCCGGATGCGGTCACCGTACGGGTCCTGTCGGTGCGGCCGGACGGCAGCCGGACCGTGGTGAGCCACCACAACAAGTCGCACAAGGGCCGCCTGGCCCGGGCCCTGTGCACCGCCGCCAGGCCGGCGCGGAGCGTGAACGACGTGATCACCGCAGCCCGGGAGGCGGACCTTCGGCTGTCCGTCGTGGACCGGCGCACCCTGGAGCTGCTGGTCTGAGCTCGGGCACCGCCCGCCACCTGCGCGTTCTCTCGCCTCTTCGGACGTGGCTCCGGCGTCGCCGCCCGGGTTACGGTGGTCAGATCACAAAGAAGTCACTGAGACACCCGGACATATCAGGCCTAAACACGCCAGACTAGGTACGGTGAAGCCTGTGATGCCTCAACCCCCCCACGTGCCGACCGTCGATGTCGAGGCCGTCGGTACCGAAGCTGTCGTACTGGACGTCCGCGAACCGGACGAGTTCGCCGCCGGGCACATCGCCGACGCGGTGCACATCCCGATGGGAGCGATCCCGGAACGGATACCCGAGTTACCGGACGACACCAGGCTGGTGGTCGTCTGCCGCTCCGGGAACAGATCCGCGCGCGTCACCGCATACCTGCGCCAGGAGGGCCTGGACGCGGTCAACCTGGACGGCGGCATGCGGGCCTGGGTCGCCGCGAGCCGCCCGATCTCCGCCACCGGCGGGGACGACGCCGTCCTGATCTGACCGGGTCCGACCAGGATCCCCGGCCGGACATGCCCGGCCGAGCGGTCATCCGCGCGCCCGTTCGGACGGCACCGCCGGCCACCCGGTGCGCGTGGCGGGTCGACCGGCGTTTACTGGACAGGTGATCTGCGAGGCCTGTCGGGAGAAGCGGCATGAGGACTGCCGGGGCGGTTCATGGTGCGACTGCCAGCACCGCACCGAGCAGCCGCAGGAGCCGGCCACCGGACCGCGCGGCGACTGAGCCGGTCGCCGCGCCCGCATCCAGGTCAGCCGCCGTCGGGTCGTGCCCGTCACGCGCCATCTGGTCACGCGCCGTCGGGGCGGTCGCCGCCGCGCAGCCGAGCCGGGTCGATCTCCCGCTCGGGGAAGCGGCGAAGGTACTCCCGCTCCAGCTCGTCCATCCTGTGCGTGTGCTCGTGCCATGCGTGGTCCGCGCCGAAACGCATCGCGTCCAGCCGCGTCTGATACAGGCTCTCCAGCTCCCGGAGTACGTCCTCGACGTTCAGCGTGGTCGGATCGATTCCTGACATGCCTGGCGGGTACCCCGCGCAGTGGGTCGCCATGCGGTGCGCGGCCGGCCAGACACCGCCCGTGGCGCCGGGCCGGCCAACGGCACGGGTGGCGCCGCGCCACCGGACGCGCCCACGGGCCGGCTCAGGCCGTGGGCCAGGTACCGGTCAGCCGACGTACCCCGCTGGCCGCCCCCCGGTCGAGCGCCGCCTTGACCACGCCGACGATGACCCCCTGTACGGCACCGGCGGCCAGGATCTCCAGCCAGGCGCGTTCCTCGTCGGTGGGGTCCGGGGCATCGTCGTCGTGCGTGATCAGCTTCCAGGCCTTGCTGAACACCATGCCGGCGAGCACGCCGGCAGAGACCTTCAACAGCATGCTGACCGGTTTGTACCAGAGTTTCGGTTTACTCACCGCCGCCTCCCTCATCACGGTCACACCCTTGTTGCCCTTCCCCCAGCGCGGGCGATCAAACCCCGCCGCCGGGACGCGGCGACGCCGGCGGACACGTACGGCCGGTGCGATCATGATCGTCATGCACCGACTGTGGCCGTCCCCCTCGGAGACCGACCTGTCCGACGAGCAGCTCCTGGACTGCTACCAGCGCGCCGATCGCGACCGGCCCTGGCTGCGGGTCAACTTCGTCACCAGTACCGACGGGGCGGTCAGCGTGGCCGGGTACTCGGCGGGGCTGTCCGGAACCGCGGACAAGCAGGTGTTCGGGCTGCTCCGGATGCTGTGCGACGCGGTCATGGTCGGCGCCGGCACGCTGCGGCACGAGGGGTACGGCGCGATGCGGCTCGGCCGACGGCGACGGGCCTGGCGGCGCGAGGCGGGCCTGGCCGAGCACCCCCCGCTGGTACTGGTGTCCAGCAGGCTCGACCTCGACCCGGCCAGCCCGATGTTCGTCGAGGCGCCCACCCGGCCGATCGTGGTCACGCACGGTGGCGCGCCGATCGAACAGCGTCGGGTACTGGAGGAACAGGCCGACGTACTGGTCTGCGGCGACGCGGAGGTCGACCTGCCCGCCGCGCTCGCCGCGCTGGCCGAACGCGGGCTGACCCAAGTGCTCTGCGAGGGCGGCCCGCACCTGCTCGGCAGCCTGTCCGCCGCCGACGCCGTCGACGAGCTGTGCCTGACCGTCTCGCCGCTGCTGGCGGGCCCGGGCGCGTCCCGGATCACCGCCGGCCCGCCCGCGCCGGTGCGGCAGCTGCGGCTCGCCCAGGTACTGTCCGCCGACGACAACCTGATCCTGCGGTACATCCGGCAGGAGGCGTGACGGTCGGCGACGACGGCGGCATCGGTCCCGCGCCGACATCGCACATGACGCGGACGGCGGTTCAGTGCGGGCGGCGCGCGGCCGGTGAGGCACGATGGTCCGAGAGCACGACGCGGACGAGAGGTGCGGTACAGCGATGACCCAGGTCCAGCCACGACGCACGGACCAGGACGGCAGTGTCGGCGACGGCGGGGGCACGTCGGACGACGCGCCGCCGGAGGACACGGACGCCGTGGCGTGGCCGGAGTTCACGGCCGGCCCGCCGGCGGACGCCGGCACCGTGGGCCGCGTGCTGGGCACCGAGGACGCGACACCGCTGACCTTCTGGGTCGCCGTGCAGGAGGGCGCGTACCTCCAGCTCGACGACGTGGTGGTCACCGACCGCGAGGTGCCCGGCCGTGACCCGGTCACCATCGCCGGCGTGGTCACCCAGGTCCGCTCCCGGCACGAGGGCGCGCAGTTCGACTCCGACGTGTTCCTCATCTCCGAGGGCACCCTGCCCGCCCAGGTGCAGGAGGCCGCGGAGGTGACCACCACGCGGCTGGAACCGGAGATGTACGTGCCGCCCTGCCCGGGCGCGCCGGTCCGCCGCGCCGCCGACGACGAGCGCGCCGCGGCGCTGTACTTCGACCGGATGGAACGCCGGATCGCAGTGGGCACCGGTCGCGACGGTGAGCCGATCTATCTCAACGCGGACTTCCTGGACGGCAGCCGCGGTGCGCACGTGTCCATTTCCGGCATCTCCGGGGTCGCCACCAAGACGTCGTTCGCGACCTGGCTGCTGTACTCGGTGTTCGGATCCGGTGTGCTGGGCGCCGAAACGACCAACACCCGGGCGCTGATCTTCAACGTCAAGGGCGAGGACCTGCTGCTGCTCGACCACCGCAACACCCGCCTGAACGACACGCAGCGCGCCGCGTACGCGCGGCTCGGGCTGCCGGCGGACGCGTTCGCGTCCGTCTCGGTGTACGCGCCGCCGCGGGTCGGTGACCCGGAGGGCACCCCGGACGTGGCGTGCCGCACCACCGGGGTCGACTCGTTCTACTGGACCATCTTCGAGTTCTGCCGGGACCGGTTGCTGACCTACGTGTTCGCGGACGCCGACGACGACCGCCAGCAGTACACGATGGTGGTGCACCAGGTTGCGGCCAGGCTGGCGCGGGACGCGATCGAGGCGCAGGACGGCGCCGCGGTCATCGCCGGCACCGTGGTACGCGACTACGACCAGATGGTGGACCTGCTCGTCGACCAGCTCACCGACGACGACACCCGGGCGCAGTGGGCGGGCAGCGCCGTCGGCCTGGGCACCGTGAACGCGTTCATCCGCCGGATGGTGGCCAGCAAGCGGGACCTCGCCCGGCTGGTCCGTGGCGACCTGCCGGCCCGCCGACCGCACACGGTGTCCACACAGGACAGCGGCCAGGTGACCGTGGTCGACCTGCACAACCTGCCGGACCGCGCGCAGCGTTTCGTGGTCGGGGTGACGCTGCGGACCGAGTTCGAACGCAAGGAGAAGGCCGGTACCGCGCGCCCGCTGCTGTTCGTGGTGCTCGACGAGCTGAACAAGTACGCCCCGCGCGAGGGGTCCAGTCCGATCAAGGACGTACTGCTGGACATCGCCGAGCGGGGCAGGTCGCTGGGCGTGATCCTGATCGGCGCCCAGCAGACCGCCAGCGAGATCGAGCGCCGGATCGTGGCCAACTCCGCGATCCGGGTGGTGGGCCGACTCGACGCGGCCGAGGCGGGCCGCCCCGAGTACGGCTACCTGCCGACGGCGCAGCGGCAGCGCGCCGTGCTCGCCAAGCCGGGCACGATGTTCGTCGCGCAGCCCGACATCCCGGTACCGCTGGTGGTCGAGTTCCCGTTCCCCGCGTGGGCGACCCGCCCGTCGGAAGCGGCCGCTCCCCCGCCTGCGGCGGCACGCTCAGCGGTGCAGCGGGCGGACCCGTTCAGCGTGGTGGGCGCGAAGGCCGATGACTACGACGACATCCCGTTCTGACCCGGCTCTGCCGGGCTGACGGACCATGTCACTGTCTGAACTGTTGCTCATCGGTGGTGGTGCGGGCGTCGGGAAGACCACCGTCGCGTGGGAGGTATCCGCGGCGTTGCAGAGAACGGCAACGCCGCACTGTCTCATCGAGGGCGACTACATGGACCAGATTCATCCCGCGCCCGACGGTGATCCTCACCGCACAGCAATCACGGAACGAAACGTCGCAGCGATCTGGTCGAACTACGTCTCTCTTGGGCAGTCTCGCCTGATCTACACCAACACCGCCAGCCTTCTGGACGCACCGATGATCCGCCGGGCCATGGGCGGCGGTGAGATCCGAACGACCTGTGTCCTGCTCACGGCCGTGGAAGCCACCACGAAAAGGCGGCTCGCCCAACGGGAAATCGGATCCCAGCTGGCCGCGCACATCGAGCGGAGCCTGCGGATGGCACGGCTTCTCCATGCGGAGGCTCCCAGCGGGACCATCCGGATCCCGACCGACGACAGGTCGGTCCAGGACATCGCCGATGACGTACTCCAGGCGACTGCGTGGCAGAAGTAGGCCGTTCGATCCGTTCCTCGGCCGCGGTTCGAGTACCAGAACGGGATCGGTGACGACAGCCGACTGTCAGAAACATGAAAGGGCCACGAATGACCGCCAACTTAGCCTCTCCTCCGTAGCCCGCCGGTCACTGTCCATGGTCGAGACGGCGGGCGCCTATCAACAAGGGAGCGTCATGACGCACAGGACGTACGGCGGTCGTGGCAGGGGACTGCTGGGCGGCATATTCGGGGCAGCGACGCTGGTGGCGGTCATACTCGGCCCGGCTCAGGCCGCAACGGCTCACCCGGTCACGGCGGAGGCCAACACGGCATCGGCCGCGCCCAGCAACACGGTCTGCTACAACCAGGGAGCGCTGGACTTCTGGGGCACCAACATCAACATCCGGTACGACCCGACCAGCCACTCAGAATCGGTGTACAAGACCAGCTTCGGGCAGGACTGCTGGCACGGCACCGGCCAGGTCACCGGCGAGTCCGTGACCCATGGCAGCTACACCACCGACCAGTGGGAGCAGGGCTATGACAACTACAGCCACTACGGCTACGTGAGCTGGGCATACCTGTCTGTCAACGGCTGATCTGCGCGCACATCGCGACGAGCGATTTACGGCGTGAGACAGCGCGCCCTCACTGGCGCCTCTGATCGATACGCACGCGCGGTGGGCTTCCGGCGATTGCCGGGAGCCCTCCGCGCGCCGAAGTCCTGCCACTCCGCCACAGCCTGACCCTGCGTCCGAGGTACCACTGGAACCGGTGGCGTCGGGCGGTTTCCCCGCTCTGATCATCCCCGGCACCTGAATTCGACGAGGCCGGATACCGTCGCCCGGCCGGCGAGTCGCTGCTCCGCACGGCCGGGCTCAATCGGCGCGCCCGGCACGGCAGCGCTCAATCGGCCCGTTGGCCGACCCGCAGGACACTCAGGTAGCGGCGCGCGGCCCGGTCGCCCATCCGGGTGCGGATCCGCTCGGCGAGGGCGTCGAGCAGGGGCTCACGGACGTCGCGGTCGATCTTCCGGTACAGCGACGTCGAGCGGAGCAGATCGGCGAAGCCGGCGCCGGTGAACCACTGAATGGTCGGGTACCAGCGCACGATCGTCGGGCCGAACAGGCTGCCGGGATCCTCGACCAGCCCCCAGCCCTCGTTGGTGGTGCGCACGTCGTCCTCGAGCGGCGGATGACCCCAGCCGGGGTTCCCGGGACAGAACCGTTCGTGGAGATCGGCGGTCTCGGCGTACACCTCCGGCTCTCCCGGCCGGCGGACGACCACGTTGCCGATCAGCGCCATCCACCCTCCGGGGCGGAGCACGTCGTGCGCCCGCCGCCAGCCGACCGACGGGTCGACCCAGTGCCATGACGACGCGGCCACGAGGACGTCGAAGCGTCCACCGCGGTCGTCCCACTCCTCGAACGTCGACGTCTCGACCTCGACGTTGGGCAGGGCGCCGATCCGTCGGCGGGCCAGCGCGGCCATCTCAACACCCGGCTCGATCGCGGTCACCGGGCAGCCGAGCGCCGCCAGCGAGCGCGTCGCCTGACCGGTGCCGCAACCCACCTCCAGTACCGACGACGTGTCGTCGAGGCCGGTGACGGCGACGAGGTCGGCGAACAGTTCGTCGGGGTAGCTCGGCCGTACCCGGTCGTAGAGCTCCGGTACCTCGTTGAACACCCGACCCAGGTCACGGTTGTTCGGGTCTGTCATCGCACCATCCCGCCCCGAGTGTCGCCGGCGTGCCGATCCTGGCAGAGACTACTTGCCGGCCGCCCACTCCTCCGGTGCGGCGGGGCCCGGCGCGACGCACGCGGCCCGGCCCGGTCAGGGGCCGGTCGGGAGGCCCCACGCGGCGCCGTCGTCGGTGTGTACCGGGGCGATGGTCAGATCCGGTTCGGTGCCCTCGGTGAACAGCACGACGTCGTCGCCCGCGCTCAGCCCGAGTTCCACCAGCCCGCCACCGAGTTCCCGGGACGGCGCCGGATCACCGGCCAGCCGTCGAACCCGGTACGGGCCGGGCATGCCGGGCGCCACCACGCACGGCTCACCGGCGGTGCTGCGTACCCGTACGAACTGGGTCAGCCCACCGCGACGTACCGCGCTGACCCGGAAGCCGCCCTCGGTGCGCAGGTCGTGCACGGTGACGTCGTACCAGGACGCCGGGACGGCCGGGAAGATCCGCAGGACACCGCCCCAGCTCTGGACGAGCATGTCGATCAGCGACTGCGCGCCGGCCAGGGGCACGCCGAGTTCGGGACCTTCGTCCAGGTACATCGTGTTGGCGGTCAGGTGCCGATCGCACAGCAGGGTCAGGTAGTTCAGGGCGCGGTCACCCTCCCCGAGCAGCGCGCTCATCGACGCCGCCGCGGGCAAGCCGGCGCCGTGCCGGGTGCCCGAGGCGGCGGCCCAGCCGCGCAGCGACCGGGCCAGCAGGTCCCGGTGGACCGGCTGGGTGACGTCCAGCAGGCGCAGCGGATGGAACCAGACCAGGTGCGACGGCTGCCGGTACGCGGGGGTGAAGTCGCGGCGGGCGCCTACCCGCAGGCCGGCCGTGCCCTGCGGCGGGTCCACCAGCCGGTCCAGTACGTCGCGCCACCTGGGCCGCAGCGGGTCGTCCAGACCGAGCCGTTCCGCGGCGTCCAGCAGGGTCCGGCAGCCCCAGGTGAGCAGCGCGAGGTCGTAGTTGCAGTCCGGCGTGGCCGCGCAGCCTGGCGAGTAGGTGTCCGGAAGGTGCAGCCGCCCGTCGGCGCCCTCGGTCAGCAGGTGCAGGTAGTAGTTGACGGCGCGGCGCAGCAGCGGGAACAGCACACCCCGCAGCACCGTGTCGTCCATGCTGTGCCGGTAGGACAGCCAGGCGTTGTGCAGCGCGCAGGTCAGGTTGCCGACCTCGGGTGCCTCGGCCGCCGCACCGGGGGCGGTCACCGACGCGCTGCGCAGGTCCTCCTGACTGGACCGGGCGATCGCCGACGAGTCGTCCCGGTACCCGGCCGGCGCGTTGCGCTCGAGGGCGTCCCGGTGCTCGTCGAGCGACCGGGTCAGCGAATCCAGTTCCGGGTGGCCGGTGGCGTTGATCAGCCAGTACGCGAGCTGCACGGTGAGGTTCCACCAGATGCCGGGCCTCGGCGTGGGCTGCAGCCACGGTCCGGTGGTGGACACCACCGGCCGGTCCTGTCGGGTGGCGCTGGCGACCTTGTACAGCTGGGTCCAGTAGAAGCCGGCCAGCCGCCGGTCGGGCACCGCGACGAAGCTGGTGGGGTAGAAGCGGTGCCACCACGCCCGGTGCGCGCCGGCGAGCCGGTCGATCGGCTCGGTCATCGCGTCGCGCACCACCCGCTCGGCGGCCGGCAGCGCGGTGCCCGACGGGTAGCTCGCGGCGACGCTGGCGACCAGTCTCGTGCCGCCGTGCTGCCGGACGGTCCGCCAGACGGTGGCGTGGGCGCCGCCCGCGGCCAGCGACTGGACGCAGGAGCCGCCGTGGGCCGCATTGGTCAGGTCGGGCGCGGGGTTGGCCGCCAGACCCCGCGGCGGGGCGGTGAACGACAGCCGGGTGCTCTGGGCCGGGTAGGCGGTGAACGACCAGGTCGCGTCGGCCTCCCCGGCGTCCGGCCTGGCCTCGGCGACCACCAGGTCCCGGGTGGCGTGCACGAGGCAGCGCAGTACGACGACGCCGACGCTCGTGGTGACGGTGCCCGACAGCTCCGCGTCCCACAGCGAGAGCCGCAGGTCGACCGCCGTCACCTCGCCGACGGTCTCCAGCGAGAAGAACCCGACGCGCAGTCGGGCCTGTCCGAACATCGCACCGCCGACCTGCTGGTGGTCGCGCACCCGGTTGTCGCCGATGTCGATGCGTACCGCCTGACGGGACGGGTGCTGGTACACGGCGGCGCCGATCGCGCCGTTGCCCAGGAAGGCGCTCTCGGCGAAGGTGGCGGGCAGCCGCCGCCAGACGAGGTCCTGGCCGGCGAGGTGGTCGGCCCACTCCCGGGGTGACCGGACGGTACTGGTCAGCCGCTGCTGCCCGCCGTCCAGGGACAGCTGAGGTCCGCTGCTTCCGGCGTACGCTGCCGGGGGTGCCGCCAGCACAGCGACGCCGCCGGCTGCCGCCGCGAGCAGGCCACGACGAGAAAGCCCGCTCATGATCGCCTCCAGACCGTCTGTGTCGTGGGGGACGACACGGTGGACACGGTCACCGACGATGGAGCACGGGCCGGGGCGGGGCGGAGCCTCGGCGCGGGGCCACATCGTGCGTGGCAACTTCGCATCAAAAGAAATTAAAGGGATAAGTGGCGAGATACTAACGCAAAAGAGAACCCTCGGGCAAGATCCGTGAGTTCCACGTTCCCCGCGACGACCACTGCCCGTGACCGACGGCGGCGGTCCGGACCAGCATCGTCGTCACCAGCCGACGCGTCTCCGGACACCGCGTGACGTTGATCATGGCGCAACCGGCGACGGTTCCGCCCACCGGGTCGCGCCACGCCGTGTCCCCGTCCGGCGTCGACGGGTTGTCGGACGGGGCGCCTACAGTCGGCGCCTAGAGTCGGCGATCGGAAGCGCACTGGGGGGTGTGAGCGTGAAGATCCTGCACACGTCGGACTGGCATGTCGGCAAGGTGCTCAAGGGTCGGCCACGGTTCGAGGAGCACAAGCAGGTGCTCGCCGAGCTGGTCGGCATCGCCGAGGCGGAGCGTCCCGACCTTGTCATCGTCGCCGGCGACCTGTTCGAGACCGCCGCACCCACCCCCGAGGCGACCCGGATCGTGGTCCGCGCGCTGACCGCGCTGCGACGCACCGGCGCGGACGTGGCCGCGATCGCCGGCAACCACGACAACGGCGCGGCGCTCGACGCGCTGCGCGGC
>JBAUUM010000169.1:0-1947 GCA_049582705.1 Actinocatenispora sp. | reverse complement strand
GGCCAAGGATCTGCTACCGCCGGTCGTGGCGCGGGCCATCCGTCGCGGTCGGCGCTGAGTGTCCCCGGAGAACGGCCAGGGACGCCACGGGTCACCGGACGCGCGGTCGGCGCCATCCTTCCTCCACGTCGACCGCGCGTCCGGTGCCCGGGCACATCAGGGTGGGCAGTGCGGCGGTCACCGCACCCGGTGCGATCCGGTGCCGGCGCCCGACCGGATGCTGGTGTCCGCCGTACCCGGGGCCGGCCGGCCCGCCGTGCCAGGGCCAGTGCAGCGCCGGTCGTACGGTCCGCAGCAGCTTGTGCGCCCGCCACAGCCGGTGGTACATCGGCCACGAGCCCTGCGCGAGCAGCCGGTACCGGAGCCGGTCCAGCGCGCCGCGCGGGCCGTGGTAGCCGGCCGGCTGGTAGAGCGAGCACAGCTTGCCCGCCTGCTGGAAGTACGGCCGGCGGAAGCCGTCGCCGATGCCGTCCCGGTCGAGCATCGTGAGCAGCTGACGTACCGCCCGGTCGAACACGATCGGCAGCAGGGGTTCGGCCCGGTCCCCGAGCGCGATCAGCCGCTGGAACGCCAGCTCGTACTGGCCGAGCAGTTCCAGGTGCTGCGGCCCCCAGGCCCGCTGGACGTACGTGCAGCGGCGCTGCCGATGCAGTACGCAGACCCGGTCCAGCGCGGAGATCCGGTCCGCGCCGGCCAGCAGCGGGTACGCGACGGGGATGTCCTCGTAGTAGCCGGTGGGGAACCGCAGGTTCCAGCCGGTGAGGAAGTGCCGGCGGACGACCTTGTTCCAGGCGCGCGGGGCGAGCCGCATGACCTCCGGGTACTCGGAGGCGCGGAACACCGTGGGGGCCTCCCGCAGGATGCGGTTCATGCCGTGCCGGACGATCCGCCGGTCACCGCAGAGCCGGGCGTGGTCGACGACGAGGACGTCCGGCCGGGTCGCGGTGAGCCGTTCGACGATGTCCGGGAGGCAGTCGGGCGCCACCTCGTCGTCGCCGTCGACGAACCAGACGTACTCGCCGGACACGTGGGCGAGGCCGGCGTTGCGGGCCGGTCCCGGCCCGACCCGTTCCGGCAGGTGCAGGACCGTGACCCGCGGGTCCCGCGCGGCGTAGCGGTCGAGGACGTGTCCCGTCCCGTCCGGCGAGCAGTCGTCGACGGCGAGGACCTGGATGTCGGCGTGCGGCTGGTGCAGTAACGAGTCGAGGCACCGCTGCGCCAACGTCGGTGTCCGGTACACGGGAACCACGACGCTCAAGAGGGTCACCGGACCTCCAGTCTGGCGGCCGCGGGGGCGCGGTGACGGTCGCCGGATTCTCTGCGACCGTCCCTGGAACACGCGGGTCAACGGTGCCCCGGGGACGGTCATCCCACCCTTACCACGCGCTACCGGGACTCCGGGTTGCGGCGGATTCCGCGCGATGTGGCAGCGGAGTACCGGGCCGGGTCGACCGGTGCGCCGCACGCCGTCGGCGGTCGGCCGCTCCCGGCGGGTCGCTCGGCGCTCGACCGTGCGGCTCAGTCCGTCGCGCGTGGTGCGCGGTCGCGCTGGAACTGCTCCAGCGCCCACTCGGCCCACTCCTGCTGGCAGGCGCTGTATCGCAGCCCCCACTCCAGGGCGATGCGCCCGGTGACCGACAGGGGACCGGTGCTCTTGTCGACGACCTGGGCGAGCTCGGCGAGCTGCGTCCGGTTTCCGGCGGCGATCGTGGCGCGTTCGGTGAGGAAGTCGACGGCCTCGTCGCGGCGCACGAAGTCCAGGAAGAACACCCGCAGCAGCATGTCGCTGCGTCGAGCGGGGTTCGGCGTGACCGCCACGATCCAGTGGTGCAGGTCCTCGCGGCCGTCGTCGGTGATCTGGTACTCCTTGCGCCCCCGCGGGCCCTCCGCGACGACCGTGATGTGGCCGGCGTCCACCAACCGACCCAGCTCCGTGTAGAGCTGGCT
>JBAUUM010000168.1:0-2726 GCA_049582705.1 Actinocatenispora sp. | reverse complement strand
GTCCAACGCCTCGGCCAGCCGCGCGATCGTCCGCGCCCGCAGCAGCGTGCCGGGCAGCAGGGCTCGGTCGACCCGGCCGCGGATCGCGGTGGTCAGCCGCACCGCGAGCAGCGAGTCGCCGCCCAGTTCGAAGAAGTCGTCGTGCACGCCGATCCGGGCGATGCCGAAGAACGAGGACCACAGCTCGGCGAGCATCGACTCCCGCTCCCCGCGTGGCGCCCGGTACTCGCTGCTGAGCGCGGGCCGCTCGTACCCCGCGGACTCCGGTTCCGCCCCGTCGGGGAAGGCGGCCGGGGACCCGCCGACTGCCGTGGCCGCCGCGGCGTCCCGACCGTCCAGCACCCAGTACCGGGTCCGCTGGAACGGGTACGCCGGCAGGGCGACCCGGCGCCGGTCGCCGGGCTCGCCGCACACCGCGCGCCAGTGCACGTCACCGCCGCGCGACCAGTGCCGGCCGAGCGCGGTCAGCATCTCCCTGCGATCGTCGTCGGCCTGGTCGGCCTCGGGCAGACAGGACAGCAGCAGGTGCCCGGACCCGCCGGCCGCCACCCGCCGGGACCAGCCCAGGTACGCGCGTCCCGGCCCGGCCACCCACACCGTGCTCGGCTCCGCCAGCAGCGTGTGCAGGCCGTCGACGAACCGGACGGTCGAACGGAACTGCCGGACCCAGTGGTCCGGGTCGACGGCCTGCTCGTCGGTCAGCCAGGTGCCGGTCACGCTGGACACCACGGGGAGTTGCGGCGGCTGCCAACTGACCTGCTCGCAGGCCGCCCGGAACCGCGGCAGCACCGGGTCCAGCAGCGCGGAGTGGCCCGCGCCCCGCACCGGTACCAGGCGGTGCTGGACCCCGTCGCCGGTCAGCCGCTCGGCCAGCGCCTCCACCGCGGCGCGCGCGCCGGACAGTACGCAGATGTCCGGCGCGTTGACCGCCGCCAGCGCGACCTCGTCGGTGAGCAGCGGCAGGCAGTCGGACTCGGGCAGGTTGACCTGCATCATCGCGCCGTCGGCGCCCTCGGTGGCCAGTTCGGCCCGCAGGATCAGCAGTCGGACCGCGTCCTCGACGCTCAGCACGCCGGCGACGGCCGCCGCCACGTACTCGCCGGTGCTGTGGCCGAACAGGACCTCAGGCCGCACCCCCCACGAGACGATCAGCCGGGCCAGCGAGTACTCCACGGCGAACAGCGCCGGCACAGCCAGCGAGGGCTCGGTGAGCCGGTTGTCCCCGGCCGTGGGCGCCAGTACCGGTTCGAGGTCCACACCGCACGCGTGGGCCGCGGCGAGCGCGGGCGCCAACGCGTCGGCGAACGCGGGCTCGGTACGCGCGAGCGTGCTCGCCATGCCCCGGTACTGGCCGCCGATGCCGGGGAAGACCAGCGCCGTGCGGGGTGCCGTGGTGTCCGCCCGTACCGGTGCCCGTTCCTCGGCCCGCAGCTGGTCGAGCAGTTCCTTGCGGGACCGTGCGGTGGCGAACCACCGGTACCGGCGGGCCGGGCGGCCGGTGGCGGCGCTGAACCCGACATCGGCCACGGACACCCCGTCCGCCTCCGGCCCGGCCAGCGCGTCGGCCCACTGCCCGCGCATGGTCCGGCACGCCTCGGTCGTCGCCGCGGACAGCACCACGATGCCGTCCCGGAGCGGCTCGTCCGGCTCGTCGTCCCGGGGATCCGCGGCCGACCGGTACTCCTCCAGTACGACGTGCGCGTTGGTGCCGCCGACCCCGAAGGCGCTCACCGCGGCACGGCGGGGCGTGTCCGTCGCGGGCCACGCGGACAGCTCCGTACTCACCCGGAACGGGGTACGGTCCAGCTCCAGCAGCGGGTTGGCCGACTCGAAGTGCAGGCTCGGCACCAGTTCGCGGTGGTACAGCTGCAGTACGGTCTTGATGAAGCCGGTGATGCCGGCGGCGGCGTCCAGGTGGCCGAGGTTGGACTTGACCGAGCCGAGGAGGCACCGCCCACCCGGCACCGGGCCGAACGCCTCGGTGAGCGCGGCGACCTCGATGGGGTCACCGACCGGCGTGGCGGTGCCGTGCGCCTCCACGTACGAGATGCTCGCCGGTTCGATCCCGGCCGCGCGGTGCGCCGCCCGGATCACCGCGACCTGGCCGTCGACGCTGGGCGCCGTGTAGCCGACCTTCGCCGCGCCGTCGTTGTTGACGGCCGTGCCCCGGACCACGGCCAGGATCCGGTCTCCGTCGGCGACCGCGTCCCGCAGCCGGCGCAGCACGACCACGCCCGCCCCGTCGCCGGGCACCGTGCCGGTGGCGCGGTGGTCGAACGGGCGGGACGAGCCGTCCGCGGAGAAGGCGCCGCCCGCCTCGTGCCGGTAGCCGGAACGTCGGGGCACCGAGATCGACGCACCACCGGCCAGGGCCACGTCACAGTCGCCGTTGCGCAGCGCCGACACCGCCAGGTGCACCGCCACCAGCGACGTCGAGCAGGCGCTCTGCACGGTCACGGCCGGCCCGGTCAGGTTGAGCTTGTAGGCGATCCGGGTGGCGGCGCAGTCGCGTTCGGCGCCCACCATGGTCAGCGGGTCGATCCGGGCCCGCAGCCGCGGCGAGCTGATCATCGCGAGCAGGTACTTGCTGAGCGTGGTGCCCACGAACACCCCGACGCGGGCACCGTCCGCGGCGCCGAGCGCGGCGATCTCCAGCGCCTCGCACGCGCATTCGAGCAGCAGCCGCTGCTGCGGGTCCAGCAGCTCGGCCTGGCCGGGCGTGTACC
>JBAUUM010000167.1:0-19604 GCA_049582705.1 Actinocatenispora sp. | reverse complement strand
GGTCCGGCCCGCCCGCGTCGGGACCCGCGCGGCGCTCGGCTCAGGTGATCGGCCAACCGCGCTGCTGCGCGACCTGACCGAGCCGGGCGAACAGTTCCTTGTTGTCGGTCACCGCGTTGGTGAGCGTGACCGAGGTGCCGTCCCCGCGCACCAGGATCCGGTCGTCGTTGTCGGACCGCTGGGTGCCCTTGATCTTCAGCTGGGCCACGTGCTGCCAGTTGACCGGCTCGTGCCGCGAACCCTTCGACGCCACCAGACCGTCGGTGTACAGGTGGATCGCGGTGCCGGCCTTGGCGATGGTCTGCACCAGGTACGCGATCGCCGCGATCGGCAGCAGGCACAGGCAGCCGCCGACCAGGTACCGGTCGGTGAAGTGGATCAGCGCCGCCTGGACACCCACGATGATGACCACCACGGCGATGACCAGGATGACGGCCACCACGGGGTTGTCCGTGCGGTACGTCTTCTGGAAGCCACCCAACCGGTACTGCCCGGCAAGCCGGCCGACCTCCGGCGGAGGCTGCTCGGCGCCGTCGGTACCGCCCGGCGGTGGTCCGCCCGCCGTCCCGGGCTGCTGTTGCGCGGACCCGTACTGGCCCTGCTGCGGGTTCTGCTGCGGCGGGTACTGACCCTGCTGCTGACCCCCCTGCGGTGGGTACTGACCCTGCGGCGGGTACTGACCCTGCTGCTGACCTCCCGGCGGCGGGTACTGGCCCTGCTGCGGGTACTGGCCCTGCTGCTGACCCCCCTGTGGTGGGTACTGCTGCGGCGGGTACTGACCCTGCGGGTTCTGGCCGGGCGGCGGGTACTGGCCCTGCGGCGCAGCGCCCGGGTCCGGCCCGGGGTACGGCTGGTTGGCACCGGACGGTGGCTGGTCGGGCGCGGGGTAACCGCCCGGCGGGTAACCGGGGCCGGGATCATTCGTCACGACGGTCCTCTTCGAGTGGGGGGTTCACCGGAGGCGACACGAGTTCCGGGGCTTCGGCACACCGTCCTCGCAGCCCATCACCGTAATCACCGTCCGCAATGCCGGGACCGTCGGGTCCAGGGCGTTGCCCGCTGGTCACGGACCGCGCCGGGTGCGCCGCCGTCGCGGGACGTGACGTGACGGCGTACGGTCGGGTGCGCGGTTCCGGTGCTGTCCGCCGCAATCTGCGGGCGCTGAGGTTTCCACCTTCTGGGACGAAAGCACGCGATGCGTACCGCATCGGATGCCACGTTCGGCGTCGGCTGAGTGTTGGGACACCGGGGGCGGGTCTGGGCGGCGGCCCCGAGTATCGAGGTGCCAAGATGGCCGGGGCACTACACAGACGTAGGAGATGACGTGAGCGACGACTCCAGCGGCGGCTACGACGTGGTCATCCTCGGCGGTGGGAGCGGGGGCTACGCCACGGCGCTGCGCGCGGGCACCCTCGGCCTGTCCGTCGCGCTGATCGAGAAGGACAAGGTCGGCGGCACCTGCCTGCACCGCGGCTGCATCCCGACGAAGGCGCTGCTGCACGCCGGCGAGGTGGCCGACGCGGCCCGCGAGGCGGCACAGTTCGGCGTCCAGGCGAGCCTCGACGGCGTCGACATGGGCGGCGTCAACAAGTACAAGGACGGCGTGGTCAGCCGCCTGTACAAGGGGTTGCAGAGCACCCTGAAGGCGCGCGGCGGGATCACCACGATCGAGGGTGAGGGGCGCCTGGTCGCCCCGGACACCGTCGAGGTGAACGGGCAGCGCGTCACCGGCCGGCACGTGGTGCTGGCCACCGGTTCGTACTCGAAGTCCCTGCCCGGCCTGGACGTCGACGGCGAGCGGGTCATCACCTCCGAACACGCGCTGGGTCTGGACCACGTGCCGTCCTCCGTCGTGATCCTCGGCGGCGGTGTGATCGGCGTCGAGTTCGCGAGCGCGTGGCGTTCCTTCGGTGCCGAGGTGACCATCGTCGAGGCGCTGCCCCGGCTGGTCCCCGCCGAGGACGCCGAGGTCTCCAAGGCGGTGGAACGGCAGTTCCGCAAGCGCGGCATCGCGTTCTCCACCGGCACCCCGTTCACCGGCGTCGAGAAGACCTCCGACGGTGTACGGGTGAGCATCGAGGGCGGCAAGACCTTCGACGCGGAGCTGCTGCTGGTCGCCGTGGGCCGTGGCCCGGTGACCGGCAACATGGGCCTGGAGGAGCTGGGCCTGCGGATGGACCGCGGCTTCGTGCCGACCGACGAGCGGCTGCGCACCAACCTTCCCGGCGTGTACGCGGTCGGTGACATCGTGCCCGGCCTGCAGCTCGCGCACCGCGGCTTCCAGCAGGGCGTGTTCGTGGCGGAGGACATCGCCGGCCTCAACCCGCCGGTGATCGACGAGTCCGGCATTCCGCGGGTCACCTACTGCGAGCCCGAGGTTGCCTCGATGGGGCTGACCGAAGATCAGGCCAAGCAGCAGCACGGCGAGGCCAAGGTCGAGACCATCAACTACAACCTGGGAGGCAACGGCAAGAGCCAGATCCTCAAGACCCAGGGCTTCGTGAAGCTGGTCCGGGTGTCCGACGGTCCGGTCGTCGGCATCCACATGGTGGGTTCGCGGGTCGGCGAGCTCATCGGTGAGGCACAGTTGATCTACAACTGGGAGGCGTACCCGTCGGACGTCGCCCAACTGGTGCACATGCACCCGACCCAGAACGAGGCGCTCGGCGAGGCGCACATGGCTCTTGCCGGAAAGCCGTTGCACGTCCACAGCTGATCGCGCCCGTTCGACGCACAGCCTGAATCTCACGAGGAGTCGTACCCATGCCGACCTCGGTCACCATGCCGCAGCTCGGAGAGAGTGTCACCGAAGGCACCGTCACCCGGTGGCTCAAGCAGGAGGGCGACCGGGTGGAGGTCGACGAGCCGCTGCTCGAGGTCTCCACGGACAAGGTCGACACCGAGATCCCGGCGCCGGCCTCCGGCGTCCTGAGTCAGATCGTCGTCCCCGAGGACGAGACGGTGGAGGTCGGCGCCGAGCTGGCCCAGATCTCCGGTGACGGGGAGGGCGGCGGCGAGTCGGCGCCCGCCCCCGCGCAGCGCAAGCCCGCCGACGAGGAGCCTCGACAGGAGGCCGCCGAGTCGGCTGCCCCGGAACCGTCCCGTCAGGAGGAACCCACCCGCGAGGAGGCCCGGCAGGAGGCGGCCCGGCAGCAGCCGGCGCCGAGTTCCGGCGGCGAGAACACCAGCGTGACCATGCCGGCCCTGGGTGAGTCGGTGACCGAGGGCACCGTCACCCGGTGGCTCAAGCAGGTCGGCGACACCATCGCGGTGGACGAGCCGCTGCTGGAGGTGTCGACCGACAAGGTCGACACCGAGATCCCCTCCCCCACGGCGGGCACCGTGCTGGAGATCAAGGTCGAGCAGGACGAGACCGTGGACGTGGGCACCGAGCTCGCGGTGATCGGGTCCGACCAGGGCGCCGCCCCGACCGGCGGGTCCACCCCGGAACCCGACGAGCCGGCCGCGGAACCGGCGACCCCGTCGCCGGAGGCCCCGACCGCCCGGCACGCCGCCAAGGAGGAGGACGAGTCGACCGCCGAACCCGTCCAGCAGACGGTCCCGGTGGCCCCGCCGGAGCAGAAGGCGCCCGCCTCGTCCGGTCAGGAGCCGGCGAAGGCCCCGAACCAGGGGCAGGTCGCCGGCGGCGCCAAGGCGACCAACGGGTCCGGTGATTCCACCGGGTACGTGACGCCACTGGTCCGCAAGCTCGCGGCGGAGCACGGCATCGACCTGGCCGCCCTGTCCGGCACCGGCGTCGGTGGCCGGATCCGCAAGCAGGACGTACTGGAGGCCGCGGACCGGCAGAAGGCGGAGGCGGCCAAGGCGCAGTCGGCACCGGCCGAGCAGGCGAAGCCGTCGGCGAGCGCCCAGGCGCCGAAGCAGGCGCCGAGCCCGCTGCGCGGTCGCACCGAGAAGCTGTCCCGGATGCGGCAGGTCATCGCCAAGCGGATGGTCGAGTCGCTGCAGACCTCGGCACAGCTGACCACGGTGATCGAGGTGGACGTCACCCGCATCGCCCGGCTGCGCCAGGCGGCGAAGAACGACTTCCAGGCCCGGCACGGCGTGAAGCTGTCCTTCCTGCCGTTCTTCGCGTTGGCCGCAGTCGAGGCGCTCCGGGTGCACCCGAAGCTGAACTCCTCGATCGACACCGAGGCGAACACGGTCACGTACCACGCCGAGGAGAACCTCGTCATCGCCGTGGACACCGACCGTGGGCTGCTGGTCCCGGTGATCCACAACGCCGGCGACCTAAACCTGGCGGGCCTGGCCCGGCGCATCGCCGACCTGGCGGAGCGCACCCGGGAGAACAAGGTCAGTCCGGACGAGCTGGCCGGCGGCACCTTCACGCTGACCAACACGGGCAGCCGTGGCGCCCTGTTCGACACGCCGATCTTCCCGCAGCCGCAGGTGGCGATGCTCGGCACCGGTGCGGTCGTCAAGCGCGCCGTGGTCGTCGACGACGACCAGCTCGGCGAGATCATCGTGCCCCGCTCGATGGTCTACCTGGCACTGTCCTACGACCACCGGCTGGTCGACGGTGCCGACGCGGCCCGTTTCCTGGCCACCGTCAAGGAACGCCTGGAGGGCGGCAGCTTCGAGGCGGAGCTGGGCCTGGCCTAGGCACGACCTTCGAGGGGCGTCTCCGGCCACCGGCCGGGGGCGCCCCTCGCTGTGTGCGCACCCCGGCCGTCCCGGTCCCATGGCGAGCGGCCGCAGGACGGCCGCGGGGGACCATCGGCGCACGGCACGGTCCGGCGCGATCGTGCGGGCGCCCGATAGCCTGTGCGGAATGACCACATCGCAACGTCCGCCGACGATCCTCGCCACCTCGGGTGGCCTGAAGCGCGGCGAGTGGACCCAGCTGTCACCCGCCCCGCTGATGTGGCACGCGCTGGAGCTGACCGGCGTGCGCCGCCCGAAGCTCGCGTACCTCGGCACCCCGAGTGGCGACACACGCAACTTCGCCGGGCTGCTGCACGAGGCGTTCTACGGCACCGAGGTCGACCTGACCTGTGTCAGCCTGCTGCCCATGCCCAACGTGTCGGACCTGCGGGCACACCTGCTCTCCCGGGACGCGATCTGGGTCGGCGGCGGCAGTGTCGCGGGGCTGCTCGCGCTCTGGCGGCTGCACGGCGTGGACGAGATCATGCGCGAGTGCTGGGAGGCGGGCGTGGTCCTGGCGGGCGTGTCCGCCGGCTCGATCTGCTGGCACGTCGGCGGCACCACCGACTCGTTCGGCCCGCGGCTGCGCCCGGTCACCGACGGGCTGGCCCTCCTGCCGTACTCCAACGGCGTGCACTACGACTCCGAGCCCAGCCGGCGCCCCACGTACCAGGGACTGATCGCCGACGGCGGCCTGCCGGACGGGTACGCCACGGACGACACGGTCGGGCTGCTGTACCACGGCACCGAGCTGGTCGAGGCCGTCCGGGAATCGCGCAGCGACGCGGCCGCCTACCGGGTGGAGCGGCTGCCCGACGGCACGGTACGGGAGACCCGCATCGAGCCCCGGCAGCTCCCGGACACCGCGGGCTGACCGGGGTGCGATAAACGGTCATAACCGCTATCAGGCCACGTACCGGATCCCGATCAGGCACAACCACGCTGCGTTGTATGGTTGCTTGACCGCTCGCGAACCTCTGGTGTCCGACAGCCGCTCCAGCGGCCAGGCCGCCCCCTGGCGAGTACCGACCGGCGGGGTACGTGGCCCGCAAGCCGGTGAACAAACAGCGTGTCTGGGAGGTTTCGGCCCTGTGGCCCTGCTGAGCATCATCGTGCCGTCCTACGGCGTCCAGGCGTACGTCGGCGAATGTCTCGACTCGTTGCTGAGCCAGTCCTTCACGGACATCGAGATCATCGCGGTCGATGACTGCTCCCCGGACCGGACCGGACAGATCCTCGACAGCTACGCCGCCCGCGACCCCCGGGTACGGGTGCTGCACCTGCCGGAGAACCGCGGCCTCGGCGGCGCCCGCAACGCCGGGTTCGCCGAAGCCACGGGCGAGTACGTGTGGTTCGTCGACTCGGACGACTGGGTCGCCCCGCACTCCCTCGCCGCGATCGTGCGCCGGTTGCGGGAGACCCGACCGGACGTCCTGATGATCGACTACGCGGAGGCCTTCTGGGACCTGCGCACCCGGCGCAACCTGCGGCACGACGTGCTGGCCGCCGCGCCGGACGTGTTCCGGGTCGCCGACTATCCGCAGCTGTTCGACGTGTTCGTGGTCGCGTGGAACAAGGTGGTCCGGCGCGAGTACCTCACCAAGCTCGACGTCCCGTTCCCCACCGGCATCTACGAGGACATCCCGTTCACCTACCCGCTCCTGGTCGCGGCCGAGCGGATCAGCGTGCTCAACCAGGTCTGCGTGTACTACCGGCAGCGCCGGGGCTCGATCCTGCGCAGCGGCGGCGAACGCCACCTCGAACTGTTCGGCCAGTACGACCTGGCGTTCGAGCGGCTGGGCCAGCTCGGCGACACCGCGGCCGGGCTGATCCCGACCATCTACCGGCAGATGACCAAGCACCTGTTCGTGGTCATCGGTTCCGGCCGGCTGAGCGGCGAGTACCGCAAGCGGTACTTCCGGCGTGCCACCGAACTCGCACGGCGGCTGCGACCGGCCGGCTACCGCGCCCCCGGTGGGGCGGACGGGGTCCGGTTCCGCGCGCTGACCACCGGATCCTGGCCGATGGTGGTGGCGCTGCGCGGCGGGTACAAGCTGGCCGGCGGCCTGCGTCGGCGGGTCCGGCGGGCCACCGGCGCGGTGTCCGGCGGTCTGCGCACGTTCCTGCGTCTCGGATGGACGTTCCTGCTCCGGGTGTACTACCGGCTGCAGACCCGGCTGCCGGTCGACGACAACCTCGCGATCTACTGCGCCAACTGGGGACGCGGATACACCTGCAACCCGCGGGCGATCTACGAGAAGGCCCGGGAGCTGGCCCCCGGCGTGCGGGGCGTCTGGGTGGTCACCCCCGAGGGCGCCCGGCAGATGCCGTCCACTGTGGACCATGTGGTCGTCAACACGGCGGCCTTCTACCGGGTCCTGGCCCGGGCCAGATACCTGGTCAACAACAACAACTTCGGCGACTACTTCGTGAAGCGCGCCGGGACGGTCTTCGTGCAGACCCATCACGGCACGCCGTTGAAGTCGATGGGCATCGACGAGCGACGCTCACCGGACGTGCCGCCCTCCCGCGACCCGGAGTTCCACCGGCTGGTGCGGCGCTGCGACAACTGGGACTACGACCTGAGTTCCAACATCTACAGCACCAACATCTGGCAACGCGCGTACCCGTGCGACTTCCGGACCCTGGAGTACGGGTACCCGCGCAACGACGTACTGGTCGACGCGACCGCCGAGCAGACGGCGGCGATCCGCGCCCGGCTCGGCATCGCCCCGGACGAGAAGGTCATCCTGTACGCCCCGACGCACCGCGGGTCGGACAGCGACTACCGGCCGCTGTTCGATCCGAGCGAGTTCGTCCGGTCGCTGGGATCGGGTCACCGGCTGCTGCTGCGCACGCACTACTTCTACGGCGGCGAGTCCGGGCTGTCCGACATCTCGTCACAGGTCATGGACGTCTCCGCGTACCCGGTGGTGGAGGACCTCTACCTGGTCGCCGACGTGCTGATCACGGACTACTCGTCGGTGATGTTCGACTACGGTGTACTGGACCGGCCCATCGTGATCTACGCGCCGGACTGGCAGGCGTACCAGGCGACCCGCGGCACGTACTTCGATCTGTCCGCGGAACCGCCCGGCCTGTTCACCGCCGACTACGACGAACTGGTGGCCGCGTTCGAGGCGGGCACGTACGACACCGCGGAGACCGACCGGCGGCGCGCCGCTTTCCGGGAACGGTTCTGCGTGTTCGACGACGGCCGGGCAGCGGAGCGCACGGTGCGCAAGCTGATGCTCGGCGAGTCTCCCGAGCTGCCCGACGCGGCGCTTCCGGTGGCCGGCGAACTCACCGCGGAGGGCCCCACGGACGCCGCGGTACGGGCCGGGGCGACCGCGGCGGCCGTCGTCCCGGAGCAGAGCACGGCCCACCTGACGAGCTGAGCCCACAACCAGAAGCCCCGACCGGTAGGTGGTCCCGGTCGGGGCGTTCAGGTTCGGATCGGTGGGCCGGGCTCAGTCGTCCTGACCGGAGCCGGCACCGGCGGCGCCGGTGGTCGCGGGCTCGTGCTCGGCGGCACCGATGGCCCGGTAGAACTGCTCCACGGCGTCCTGGTTGTAGGCGGCGTAGTCGAACGGTGGGTTCGGCACCCGACCCGCCAACATCTCCCGCATGCCGTCGGCGAGCGCGTCGACGGAACGGGACACCACCAGCCCGACACCCTCCGGCAGCGACCCTCCGACGGAGGCGAAATCGGTCGACACGACGGGCAGCCCGAGCACCCGGGCCTCCAGGATGACCATCGGCTGGCCCTCGTAGTCGCTCGACATGACGAAGCAGTCGGCCCGCTTCATGATCGCGTACGGGTTGTTCTGCTGGCCCGCCATGATGATGGCGTCCTGCAGGCCCAGCTCGGCGATCAGGCGGTCCAGGTCGTCGCGCAGCGGCCCGTTGCTGATGATGATCAGCCGGGTCTTCGGGTTCTCCTGGTGCACCAGCTGGAACGCGCGGATCAGCCGGTCGTGGTTCTTCTCCGGCGACAGCCGGCCGACCGTGAGGAACGTCGTGACGTCCGGCGCGGGCCGCACCAGCTTCTGCATCATCGCCCGGTGCTCGGCCTCGTGCGCCCGGATCTCGGCCCGTCGGGCCTCCTCGGCCGCCGTCAGCGGCTCCGGGCCCGGGGAGTCGGATCCGTTGTCGGGCACGACATCCTCGTCGCTGCCGAGCTCGCCGCCCTCGTACTCCTCCTCGGCGGCGTCCTCCAGCAGTTCCTCGTCGGCCATCCGCAGGATGCGTTCGAAGTTGATCGTGTTCAGCGCGGAGGTGAACTGCGCGTCACCGACGGAGTCGCCCAGCTTCGACTTGTTGATCTCGGCCAGCGCCGGCGACACCGACACGAGGTTGTCGTAGTGCCGGTAGGCGGAGAACACCGCGCCGAGCCCGCGCTCCAGGTGCCGACGACCGCCGACCTCACGCATGCGGTCGGCCGCCATGTCGTTGTGCATCCAGATGGAATGCTTGCGGGCCTTGCCCTCCAGGAACACGTACGTCCAGAACGGCCCGTAGCCGCTGAAGTCGACGACGTAGTCGAACTCCGTCATGCCGAACGTGCGTACCCATTCCTCGCGGAACAGGCGGCGGTGCGCCTCAAGATCGATGCGTGGCGCGTCCAGCCCCTTGGCGAGCAGTGCCCGCCGGCCCATGGTGAATCGCTTGCTCCCGTTGATCCCGCCCACGTACGGGAACAGCCGGATCCTCGGGTTGATCGCCTCTTCGTTCTTGATGCGGTCTTTGCTGCGCCGGCGGTACGAATAGAGCGCCGAAACGTCGAAGCGGTTGAAGTCGATATTGTCGAGCAGGTTCAACGCCGAGGTGGTGATGCCGTTCGTCCGCATTCCGCCGAGATAGACGAGAATGGACTGGCGTCCCTCCCGGAGATCGGTACGGACGTCGTAGCCCTCGGTCTTCCCGCGGAACACGACGTCGACCACCCGTTCCGACGCCTTGCCGTCGTCGCTCGGGCAGTACTCTGCGGCGCACTTCTCGTACCGCGCCGCAAAGGCGGGAACAACGTCCTTGTCGTCACCGGTGCCGAGATGATTGATCTGTTCGGCCAGCGTGCTGATGCTGTCGGTGACCGGACCGGGCCATTCATCCGGCGTCACGTACAGGCCGCGGTAATCGGAGTAGAGCGCCAGGTCCGGCACGTAGAAGAGAATCGGCCGACCGGTGGCGAGGAAGTCGTAGAAGATGCTGGAGTAATCGGTCAGCAGAACGTCCGCGACGCCCAGCGCCACGTTGGCCGGGATGTCGTTCGGGATGAGCATCCCGCGCAGTTCCCGGTCGTGCATGGCGAACTTGTAGACCTGCTGGTGCACCCGCAGCAGGACGCGCCACTGCGTGCCGTCGATCCGTTCGGTCAGCTCACGGATCCGGGTGCGCAGCTCCTCCATGTCGTTCTCGGGCGTGTGGAAGGAGCTGCCCTTCCAGGTCGGGGCGTAGAGGATGATCTTCTGCGCGTCGTCGACCTCGACGCCGCTCTCCCGCAGCGACGCACGCACCTGCCGCGCCTCGTCGGCGCTCTGGTACTGCCGGTCGATGCGCGGGTAGCCCTCCTGGATGATGCTGCCCCGGTAGATGCCGCGCAGCTTGTACGCGGTCTCGTACATCTGCTTCGTCATGAACTCGCTGTTGGACAGCAGATAGTCCGCGGAGACGAAGTTACGCAGGATGTTGCGGGCCTCCGGCCCGCCGCCCGGCGAGTCGTAGCCCATCTTCTTCAGCGGGGTGCCGTGCCAGGTGTTGATGTACGTCTGGCCGTCCCGCTTACCGAACTGCGGCGGGAAGGTCGCGTTGTTGATCAGGTATTGCGAGGTGGCAAGAGCGCGATAGTAGGCGCGGGACTGGAATTTGACAAAGGTCACGTTCGGCCGGTCCGCGAACTCCGCAACGGTGGCCTGGTAACGCTCGAGGTCGGACAGCGCCCAGATGTGCTGGAGATGCTGCTGGTCCGGCGCGTCCAAGAGGCTCCGAAAGATGGCCTCGGGATTGCACAGCATGCCATTACCCGAGAACGCCTCGTACAGGACCGTGTTCGGTCTGATCTTCTGACTGCGCCAGTACGCGTGCGACTCGAACTGCGTGATGACCTTTAGGCGGTGACGAATGCGCCGAAGCTTCGAACGTGCCTTCGACTGTGCCATCGCTCTCCTGCTCGACTATCGGGTGGTTGGACAGCTGTGAGTCAACTGCAAGCCCTCTTCACCGAAGGCCGCGAAGCCTGTCCGAAACTGTGCGAACCAGTGCAGAGTACCTGTCGGACACGGCCTCGGCGATCGGACCCCGAGGGAACCAGCCTCGCTCACGCTCCGCTGGCCGACGATCAAAGTGGGGTGACCGCCATCCATTCGAGAACGGGTGTCCCCGTCCGGGTGGTGGTACGGGGATTGGCTGGGCCACGAAGAACATGCGATCCATTCCATCGTCCACCAGACCGCCACATCCCGCGCAACACCCGGATGAGCGACACCACGAGGAGATCCACACGGGCCCGTCCTGGGCGGGCGCGGAGACGTGTCCGCACCGCCGCCGTGTATGCGGGACCGCGACGACGCGCGGTCTCCGCGTCAGACCTTGACGGCTTCCCGGTAGTCGTCGATGGCTTCCTGCACCGGGCCGTCCGTGATCAGGCCACCGTCGCGCAGGTAGATGCCGCGCTTGCAGAACCGGGTCAGGTCGGCCTCGCTGTGCGAGACCAGCACCAGCGTCCGGCCCTCGCCGAGCATCTTCTCGATCGTCTTGTAGCACTTCTCGCGGAACTTGCGGTCGCCGACCGCGAGCGCCTCGTCGACCAGCAGGATCGGGTGGTCCAGCTGGGTGATCACGGCGAAGCCCAACCGCACCTTCATGCCGGACGAGTAGTGCCGGATGGGGGTGTCGATGAAGTCGCCGATCTCCGAGTAGTTGACGATCTCGTCGAACTTCCGCTTGATCTGCGCGCTGCTCAGGCCGTGCATGGCGCCGACGATCTGCACGTTCTCCCGGCCGGTCAGGTCGCCGGAGAAACCCGCCGACAGCTGCAGCAGCGGCGCGACCTTGCCCCGGCAGACCACGTTGCCCTCGTCCGGGGTGAGCACGCCGGCGATCAGCCGCAGCAGCGTGCTCTTGCCGGTGCCGTTGGACCCGATCAGGCCCACCGCCTCACCGGCCTCGATACCGAAGGACACGTGTCGCAGCGCCCAGAACTCGTTGGCCGGCGTGGTCGCCGGGCCACGGTTGTCACCGCGGTAGATGAACATCTCCCGCAGCTTGCGCTGCTTGCGACGGTTCTTGGTGAACTGGATGCCCAGATCGTGGGCCTCGATGACCAGCTTGCTCATCTGCCTACAACTCCTTGAGCACGGTCGACTCGGTGGCGCGGAAGATCCAGGTGCCGACGATGAACACGATGAGGGCGCCGGCGGCGGACGCGATCAGCTGGTAGCTGGTGGGGAACTCGCTGGGGAACCACAGCGAGTGGTGCAGTTGCATGATGCCCACCAACGGGTTGGTCTCGTACACCGTCTTCACCCAGCCGGGCAGGCGGTGCGAGTCCATCACCTTGCTTATCGGGTAGATGATCGGCTGTGAGTACAGCAGCACCCGGGTGGTCAGCCGCACGATCCGCTCCACGTCACGGAACAACACGTTCAGCGACGACAGCGCGAGCGCGAGCCCGATCAGCAGCGTGAACTGCAGCACAAGGGCCAGCGGCAGTGCGAAGAGGCTCCAGCCGAAGTGTCCGTGGAAGATGATCGCGAACAGGATGAGGATGGGGATGCCGGCCAGGTATTCGGCGAACCGGGCGATCACCTTGCCGACCGGGAAGATCTCCCGACGGACCCGCATCGTGGTGATGAGCCTGGCCTGCGAGCTCAGTGCCTTGGTCGACTCGGTGATCGCGGAGTTGGTCCACATCCAGGCGAAGATGCCGGACACGATGTAGAGCGGGTACGTCCCCGGTCCACCCGGGCCGCCGCCCCGGCCGTAGAGCACGCCGAAGATGAACCAGTAGATCAGCGCCTGTACCAGCGGATCGATCAGCGACCAGAGATAGCCCAGCACCGATGCCTGGTACTTCACCGCGAGGTCGCGCCGTACCAGCATCCACAGGACGCCACGCTGGTACCACATCGCGCTGTTGGCTTGCACCGTCAAGAGTTCCTCCGATTGGTACCCGCGGACCGGACAGCGATCGGCGTCGCCGGCGGGGAGTCGGCATCACCCCACGGCAGCGCGGCACTACGCGAAGCGGGCGCGCAGGTGGTCACCACGGAGGGCTCGATGCTCCAGAATCCTATAGCGCACGGCCCGGCGTGCCGGACCCCGCTCCGGCCCTGCGGGACGTTGTTCACCAACTGGTCAACCTTTGTCCTACAAGTTTGGTCGACAATGTACCCGGCCGAGCCTTCCCCGTGCAGCGCCCGCCCCCGGTCATTCGCGACAACCGGGACCGCAACGCGTCGGAACGCGCCCGTGCCACCGCCGACGTGACCCACGACACGGCGCGCGCCATCCAACCCGGGCACCGCGCCCCCGCAAACAGGGGTCCGACCGTGGCCGGGGGTCGGGCGGACCGACCGCACGCTTCCGACCATGTCGCCTCCCTGACACGCGCTCTCGTCCGGCGCCTCCGCGCCCGGTTCGTTCTCCACGCGGGACCGGGATCGCCTGTCCCGGGCACGGGTGGCCGTGCCACCGCGTTCCCGGGTCATCGTCGTCCCGGGTCGTCGCGGTTCCCGGGTCGTCGCGGTTCCGGGTCGCCGCGTTTCCATACCACCGCACCCATGCACGGCCGGTGGCCGGATCGCACGCTTGTCCGTCCTACCGTTATAGCGGCGCAAGATTATCCGGCCATGCACAACGCCGAGCAACCGGCCCGGTTACCGCCAGGAACATCGTTGTCGTGGTCGATTTCCACTGTATGTCGGGACGGTTTCCGCTGCCGCGTGGGCCACATCCCAGGACAGCGGCGACCGGGCCGGCGATAGGCTCGCTGCGTGACCGACACCGCGCTCACCGGCCGGCTGCAGATCGTCCGGGCCGGACTCGTGGACTATCAGACAGCCTGGGAACGGCAGCGCCAACTGCAGGCGGCGCGGATCGCCGGTGAGGCTCCGGACACGTTGCTGCTCCTGGAGCATCCCAGCGTCTACACGGCGGGCAAGCGCACCGAGCCCCTCGACCGGCCGATGGACGGCACCCCGGTCATCGACGTGGACCGCGGCGGCAAGATCACCTGGCACGGGCCGGGGCAGATCGTCGGCTACCCGATCATCGCGCTGCCCGACCCGGTCGACGTGATCGCGTACGTCAACCGGGTCGAGGACATGCTGATCGCGGTCTGCGCCCAGTTCGGCATCCCGACCTGTCGGATCACCGAACGCAAGGAGCGGCGCGGCGGCGTCTGGGTGCTCGCCGACGATCGCGGGCCGGACCGCAAGATCGCCGCGATCGGGATCCGGGTCTCCCGGGGCGTCACCGAGCACGGCTTCGCCCTCAACTGCGACCCCGACCTCACCGCGTACGACAGGATCGTGCCGTGCGGCATCCGCGACGCCGGGGTCACCTCGCTGAGCCAGGAGACCGGTCGCACCGTCACCGTCGACGAGGTGCTCCCCCTCGTCGAGGCGCACGCCCACCTGCTCTACCCCGGACCGACGACACCGTCGGCCTGACCCGACCGGCGGCATCGTCGGTACGCCGGGGCGGTACCACGCCGGTGGCGCGGCACCGCCCGTACGGTGCTCAGGTCACGGCGAGAGCCGGTGCAGGTCCCGCGGGAACAGCGTGACCTCGCGCACGTTCGACGCCCCGGTGAGTCGGGCGAGGAACCGTTCCAGACCGATCGCGAACCCGCCGTGCGGCGGCATGCCGTGCCGGAACACCCGCAGGTACGACTCGTACGGTGCCAGGCTGTCGCCGCGCGCCGTGATGGCCGCCACGTAGTCGGCGTAGTGGTGCATCCGTTGCGCACCACTGATCAGCTCCAGACCACGGAACAACAGGTCGAAGCCCCGGGAGTACCCGGGCCGGGTCGGGTCCGGGTGGGTGTAGAACGCGCGCTTGGCGGTCGGATATCCCTCCACGAACAGCCATTCCGAGCCGTGCTCGCGCACCGCCCAGTCCGACAGCCACCGCTCGTGCGCCGGCGCCAGGTCCTGCTCCCCCGACAGGTCCTCACCGGTCGCCGCGCCGATCAGCGCCAGCGCCTCGGTGAAGTGCACCACGGGGATCTCCGCCGGTACCTCCGGCATCGTGAGCCCGGCGAGTTCCACCACCGCGCCGGCCCGGTCGACGACGGCAGCCAGCATGCCGGCGAACACCTCCCGGATCATCGCCATCACGTCCCGGTGGTCGGTGACGAAGCCGAACTCCACGTCCAGCGAGGTGTACTCGGCGAGATGCCGGGCGGTGTCGTGCGGCTCGGCGCGGAACACCGGGCCGACCTCGTACACCCGCTCGAAGACGCCGACCATCATCTGCTTGTAGAACTGCGGGCTCTGCGCGAGGTACGCGCGCCGGCCGAAGTAGTCCACGCCGAACACGGTCGCGCCGGACTCGGTGGCCGAACCGACCAGTTTCGGCGTGTGGATCTCGGTGAAGCCGTGACCGTCGAGCGTGGCCCGGAAACCGGCCACCGCCGCCGCGGCGATCTCGAACGGCGCCCGCATCCGCGGATGCCGCAGCCCCATCGGCGCGTTGTCCAGCAACGTCGGCAGGGAGGCCCGCAGCTCGGGCCGGTACACCTCGAACGGGAGCGGCTCGGCCGGTTCGGACAGCAGTTCCCAGGACGGCTCGGCCAGTTCCACGCCACCCGGCGCGTCCGCGTTGGCCACCACCCGGCCGGTGACCGAGACGACGGTCTCCTCGGGCAGCTTCTCCAGCTCCGCGCGGGCCGCCGGCTCGCCGACGACCACCTGGGCCAGCCCGGTCCGGTCCCGCAGGATAAGGAACGCCACCGATTTGAGTACCCGGCGCCGGTGGATCCAGCCGGCCAGTTGGACCGTCTCCCCCACATGCCCGTGCAGTTCGGTGGACATCACCCGTCGCACAACAACACCTCCTGATGAGAGTTCCAGCTCCCCGGAGATGCCGGGAACCACATCGGAGGTGCGACGGGTGAGCCGTCCGCCACCAACCCGATGCGTTCCGGCATCTGTTGGTGCGGGCGACGGGGCAGTCGCGGTACCACCACACCTTCGCCACCATGGGGGTGGCCTCGCGCGGGCGCGGCACCGTCGGCGCCGACCCGCTGGCCCGGTCACGGGGGCCGACCGGTGGGGCTTGGGGCAACCGCCCGGTCCCGGCGGACCACGCGGTGCCGTTCTTCCCCACGGCTCAGGAGGGTCTTCGCCACGCCGACCGGAGACCGCCTTCCCAGCTGCCGGCGGCTCTCTTGACTCCGGTGACCGACGGGCTACTTGGCTCCGTCATAACCTGTGCCGGCAAAGATAGCCTGATGACCTGGGCCGGGACAGCGGTTTTCCGGACGGAACCGGTCGCGACCGGTCCACCGCGCTGTCAGGTTGTGGTCCTCCGCGCATCGGGACCGAGGGGGTGACGGCACTGAGCGCACGGTTGCCCGCACCGGCACCGGCACCGGCACCGGCCCGGCGACTGGTCGCGCTGGCCGTCGCCGGGAGCCTGGTGCTGGCCGTGGCCGGCTGCGATCCGGGTGGCGCGCCACGGGCGGCACGCGGGCCGGGCGCCCTCGGCGCGGCACTGATCAGGCAGTTCGACTTCCGCAACGCGCGCTACCACCACGCCTATCTGAACGACGGGCTGCGGGAACACACCGCGCCGGGCGACCCGACGGTCCGGCTCGCCGGCGGAGCGGGCACCGGCCGCACGGCCACCGGGGCGCCCGTGCGCTGCACCCAGCGCGGCCACCCGGTGTTCGGCGACCTCGGCGACGGGCACCTGTCCGCCGCCGTCGCGTTGCGTTGCGAGGCCGGCACCGGTACCTCCACCGCCTGGTCGATCTGGCGGTGGGACGGCGAGCGCCACACCGCCGAGCAGTCGGACGAGCCGATCGCGGAGGACGCCCGGTGCGGCGACGCGGTCGACGGCGTCCGGTACTCCCGACACAGCTTCGTGGTGGACGTGCACCAGGTACGGGCGGACAGCGACGCGTCCTGCGACCGGGCACAGGCGCACCGGTCCCCGGCCCGGTACGGGGTGTCGCTGCGGCACGGGTACCTGATGCGGGTGTCACCACGCGCGGGGTCGCTGCGCGAATGCGTACGGAACTCGGGTGCGACGCGTAGCCGGCACGGCATGACGGTCTGGACGACCCGGGACGCCAGGTCACCGGTGGTGCACCGGGCGTCAGATGGGGCCAGCGTGGTACCGGTCGGCGGCACCGACTACTACGAGGACTCCGGCGACCTCGGTGGGCATCCGGGTCGTCGGTGGGAGTTCGTCCGGGTCACCGAGCCGGGCGGCGCGCACTACTGCGGTTACCGCCAGGTCGGTCCGGGGTGATCTGTGCTGCTTCGGGCACGAAACGGCGCCACATAGCGCACGGACGGGCAGAGGAGTGAGGAGTCTCACGTAACGCGCGGTGAGTGACGTCACGGGCGTCGGCTGTGGGCCATCGGCGGCGTTAGGCTGGCCTGCGTGACCGTGGTGCAACCAGAAGGCCGACGACTCCTGCGCATCGAGGCGCGCAACGCCGAGACGCCCATCGAGCGGAAGCCACCGTGGATCAAGGTACGGGCCAAGATGGGACCGGAGTATTCCGAGCTCAAGAGTCTGGTCCGGCGTGAAGCCCTGCACACGGTGTGCGAAGAGGCCGGTTGTCCCAACATCTTCGAGTGTTGGGAAGACCGCGAGGCCACCTTCCTGATCGGCGGCGACCAGTGCACCCGCCGCTGCGACTTCTGCCAGATCGACACCGGCCGGCCCGCCGAGTTCGACGCGGACGAACCGCGCCGGGTCGCCGACTCGGTCTCCACCATGGGCCTGCGCTACGCGACGATCACCGGCGTCGCCCGCGACGACCTGCCCGACGGCGGCGCCTGGCTCTACGCCGAGACGGTCCGGCAGATCCACCGGCACGTGCCCGGCTGCGGCGTCGAGCTGCTCATCCCCGACTTCAACGCCGAGCCCGAGCAGCTCGCCGAGGTGTTCTCCGCGCGCCCCGAGGTGCTGGCGCACAACGTGGAGACCGTGCCGCGGATCTTCAAGCGGATCCGGCCCGGCTTCCGCTACGAGCGCTCCCTGTCCGTACTGACCGAGGCGCGCGCGGCCGGCCTGGTCACCAAGTCCAACCTCATCCTGGGGATGGGCGAGGAGATCGACGAGGTCGTACAGGCGATGCGGGACCTGTTCGACGCGGGCTGCGAGCTGCTCACGATCACCCAGTACCTGCGGCCGTCGGTACGGCACCACCCGATCGACCGATGGGTCCGGCCCGAGGAGTTCGTGGCGCTGCGCGAGGAGGCGGAGCGGATCGGCTTCACCGGCGTACTCGCCGGGCCGCTGGTGCGTTCCTCGTACCGTGCCGGCCGGCTCTACCGACAGGCGATGGCCGCGCGTGGCGAGGAACTGCCGCCCGCGCTGGTCACCGAACAGTCCGTGTGACCCGGAGGCACCACCCGACTCCGTAGCGCGGCGACACCCAGCCGGAACTCCGACCGTCAAGTACGCCATCGTCCGCTCCATCACTCCACGTCCCGACGGTCCCGTTCGGGCCGGAGCGTCGTGGGTGGGCGCCAGCCCGCCGGGGCGTGGAAGCCATCGATAGACTTCCCCCATGGCCAAGGCTGAGCCGGAGAAGGCATCGTTCGTCGAGCGCCTCAAGCAGATCAAGACCGCGTTCGTGTTCACCGCCAAGCGGGACAACAAGTTCCTGCCGCTGGTCGCCGCCGCGGTGGTGGTCCCGGTGGCGGCCGCCGTGGTGGTCTGCCTGCTGCTCGACAGCTGGGTGTGGCTTCCGCTCGGCATCGTTCTCGCCCTGTTGTTCGTGCTGATCGTGATGAATCTGCGCGCCAACACCGCGATGCTCAACGAGGCGGAGGGGCGGCCGGGCGCCGCCGCGGCGATCCTGCAGACCATGCGTGGCGACTGGCGGGTGACGCCCGCGGTCGCCGCCACCACCCAGGAGGACTTCGTCCACCGCGCGGTCTGCCGGGCCGGCGTGGTCCTTGTCGGCGAGGGCAGCCCGAGCCGGCTGCGCAACCTGCTCGGCCAGGAGAAGAAGCGCCTCGCCCGGGTCGTCGGCGAGACCCCGATCTACGACGTCAGCGTCGGCGACGCCGACGGACAGGTCGGCATCCGCAAGCTGCGCACCCACCTGCTCAAGATGCCGCGCAACATCACCGCGAAGCAGGTCAGCGCGCTGGACACCCGGCTCAACGCGCTGGGTTCCCGGCCACCGATGCCCAAGGGGCCGATCCCGAAGGGCGCCCGCCCGCCGAAGGGTGCCCACAAGGCCATGCGCGGCCGCTGAAAGGGTCGCTGCGCCGGGATCCAGACGCCGACCGGCGGCGTTGTCGCCGGGCCCGAGTGCACAGCACACTGGGCCCGGCTCCGCCTTGCCGGACGACGCCTGGCTCCCGGCTCGCTTCCGTCCCTACGCATCACCGTTACGGCGGGCCGAGGGCTTCGCCCCGGCCACACGGAGTCCCACGGCCGAGGGCTTCGCCCCGGCCATACAGGAGTCCTGCGGCCGAGGGCTTCGCCCCGGCCACACACCGAACAACCCACGACGGAGCAACGCAACCACGGAAGCAACGCACCGCACGGAGCAACCCGGCGTGGGGTGGGTCAGTCGTGGACGACGATCGAGCCGACGGCCTTGTCGTGCAGGCCACGGCCGCCCGCGCCGATGATCAGCGGCGGGACGACGAGGCAGAGCAGCACACCACGCAGCAGCGCCCGGGGAATGCCCAGCGGGCCGTGGTCGCCGGTGGACACGCACCGGATCCTGGCCAGTCGCA
>JBAUUM010000166.1:0-5646 GCA_049582705.1 Actinocatenispora sp. | reverse complement strand
CCGCGCGGGTGTCCGGCGGCTCCCCCGACGAGGCGTTGGCGAGGGCGACCGCGTTCGGTGCCCGCGCCGTGGGACGGCTCGGCGCCCGTCCGGACGGTACGGAGGGCGGCGGTCAGGAGTCCTGATCGATGATGCGGTCGGACGAACCGGTCACCGCGGGCGGCTCGTTCTCCTCGGCCGGCGGGTGCCGGTGCATCCGGTACGACAACCGGTGCTCCTGACGCGGCGGGCGGTCGTTCGCGATGATCACGGCCATCCAGGGCAGGAGCACCATGCCGGCCACGCACAGACCCGACCACAGGCCCCACAGCGGGACCCGGGCATAGGCCAGCAGGGCGCCGACGATCAGGCAGACCACCCGCAGGCCCATCATCAGCGCATACCGGATCTCGCGCGACCGGAGCTGCTCGGCGTGACTCTTCTCCGCGTTGGTGATCAGCACCGCTCGACGTGCTGCGCGCTTCACGGATCGGCCTCGATTCCCGGGGAGGGGTCTCTCCTTACCCTTCGATCCTCCCACCGTGACGCGGCGGCGACACCCCCGCCCCGTCGTCCGGGCCCGCCCGGGGAGGATGGGCGGGTGATCGAACCACTGCTTGGCCCCGAGGGAGTACGCCGGCTGCGGGACGCCCTGCTGGCCGCCGGGTTCACCAGCGACGGTGTGCCGGCACGGCTGGACCAGCGCAGCGCGGCGGCCCTGCGGTCCGGTGACCTCGCACTCGCGCGCCACTCGTTGACCGGGGACGACCCGCTCGCGACGCTGATCCGGCTGTTCAGCTGCGGCGGGACCGAGCCCGCGGGACGGGTCGAGGCGGCGGTCCACCCGGTGCCGCTGGCCGACCTGGTCGCGGCGGGCATGCTGGTGGCCTCCGGTGACGAGGTACGGGCCGGCGTGGATCTCCAGCCGTACGCGGACGGTACGGCCCCGGACAGCTCCGAGCCCTGGTGGGTGGTGGCGGACCTGCCGGCCGCGCTGCGTTCCGGCGCCGTGGCCGCCGACGGGTCGCGGGCATCGGAGCCACTGCCCGTCGACCACGTCCTCGGCATCGGTGGCGCGTCGACGACGCTCGCACTGGCCACGATGCGCCGTCCGGTCGGGCGCGCCCTGGACATCGGTACCGGCTGCGGCGTGCAGGCGCTGCACCTGGCCCGGCACAGCGGGCAGGTCACCGCCACCGACGTCAGCGACCGCGCGCTGCGGTTCGCGGCCACCACGGCGGCGCTGTCCGGGCAGGAGTGGGAGCTGCTGGCGGGTGACCTCGCCGCGCCGGTCGCGGGCCGCCGGTTCGACCTGGTGGTCAGCAACCCACCGTTCATCATGGGACCCGGCGACCGCCCGCAGGTCACCTACCGGGACTCGGGCCGCGCCGGCGACGCGGTCTGCGCCGAACTGATCCGCGCCATGCCCGACCTGCTGACCGACGGCGGCCACGCGCAGTTCCTGGCCAACTGGGCGCACCCGACCGACGGCAACTGGGCGGAACGGCTCGCCGGGTTCCTGGCCGGTACCGGACTCGACGCGTGGATCATCCAGCGCGAGGTCTCCGACCCGGGCGAGTACGTGCGGATGTGGCTGTCGGACGTCGGCGACGGTGACGTGGCACGCGCGTCGAGCTGGCTGGACTGGTTCGAGGCACAGCGCATCGAGGCGGTCGGGTTCGGCATCGTGAACCTGCGCGCGGGCGGGCACGACGACCCGACCGTACGCATCGAGGACCTGCGGCAGCAGCCCGAGCGGCCGTTCGGTGCGCTGGTACCCGAATGGTTCGACCGGCAGGACTGGCTGCGCGCCCGGCCCGGGTCGGCGCTGCTCGCCGCGCGGCTGCGGGCCGCCGAGTCGCTGTCGCTGCACCAGGAGTCCCGGCGTGGCCCGGACGGCTGGTCCGAGCGGGACCGACGGTTCGTCCTCGCCGAGGGCGCCCGGTGGGTGGAGGACACCGACGAGCTGGTGGCGGCGCTGGTCGCCGGGTCCAGCGGGTCGGTGACCGTCCGGGACCAACTGAGCCTGCTGGCCGCCGCGCACGGCCTGGACGAGGCGGCCCTGGCGGAGGCCGCGGTGCCGGCGGTGACCGGCCTCGTCGAGCGCGGCATCCTGCTCCCCGCCTGACCGTCGACCACCCCACACCCCGACAACCGCCCACCCCGTCCGCCCCACCAGCGAAGGAGTGATGCGCCGTGCGCGCCGTCGTACAGACCGTCAGCGAGGCCAGTGTCACGGTGGACGACGAGACCGTCGGCGCGATCCGGGACGGGCTGCTCGTGCTCGTCGGGGTCACGCATACCGACACCGCCGAGACCGCCGCGCGGCTGGCGGCGAAGGCGTACCGGCTGCGGATCATGGACGACGAGCGGTCCGCCGCGGACAACGCCGCTCCGGTGCTCGTGGTCAGCCAGTTCACCCTGTACGCGGACACCCGCAAGGGCCGTCGCCCGTCGTGGGGCGCGGCGGCGCCGGCGGACGTCGCCGAGCCATTGGTGACCTCGTTCGTCTCCGCGCTGCGCGAGCTCGGCGCGACCGTGGCGACCGGGCGCTTCCAGGCGCACATGCTGGTACACAGCACGAACGTCGGGCCACGCACCATCCTGCTGGACGAGCCGAGCTAGGGCCTGTCCTCAAGCCCTCGGCCGGCACCGGCTCAGCCTTCCTCAGGTCCCGGCCGGCACCGGCGCCCTGGCCTGTTGTCGGTCCCTGGGCCGGGACCCGGCACCCGCTCAGAGCGCGGCGAGCAGCAGCGAGAGCGTGGGCATCACGAGCAGCGCCGCGGCGAGGGCGAGCAGTACGACACGCAGCGCGCGCGACCGGACCGGTGGATCCAGCAGCCGCCCGATCCGGACGGAGAGCTGACCGCCACCCGTCGCGGCCAACGCACCGGCCGGCGCGCCCGCACCGCCGAACCGGGCCAGGGCGCAGGCGAGTACGGCCCGGTCGCAGTGCGCGCAGGCCCGGTCGTCGGCGACCATCTCGATCAGCCGGTCCACCGCGCCCCGGCAGGCCCGTACGGTCGGCAGCCATGGCAGCGCCGCCGACCAGGCGGCGAAGGGCAGTACGACGAGGTCGTGCCGCTCGGTCAGGTGCGCGTGCTCGTGTGCCAGCACCGCGGCCAGTTCCTCATCGTCGAACAGCGCGAGGGCTCCCGACGTGAGCACCACCCGCGGGGTTCCACCGGGCAGGCAGTACGCGGCCGGGCGGGGATGGTCCAGCACCAGGCCGTCGTCGGCGTCGGCGGCGAGCGCGGCGGTCGGGTACCCGGCGGATCCGTCGCGCTCGGCGGTACGGCTGGCCAGTTCCGCGGTGAGCGGGCGACCGATCAGATCCACCAGTCGCCGGTGCCTGCCGCGGGCCCGCACGGTGCGCCAGGTGGACAACGCCAGGGTGCCGAACAGTCGGGTGCCGAGTACGACGGCGACCGCCAACAGCGTGGTGTGCAACGGATCCAGCCCTCCGGTGGGCTGTCCCGCGAGCAGCTGGTCCAGCAACCGGCGCAGTCCGCCGAACAGGGTCGGATGCAGCGGGGCGACCGCGGCGGCGGCCACCGCGCCGAGCGCGGCCAGCCCGGCGGACAACCCGACGGCCTGCCACAGGATCAGCGTCGCCCGCGGTTCCGCAGCCGCCCACCGCGCGCGCGGCAGCAGGTACGACACGGGACCGAGCAGTGCGATCGCGAGCAGGCTCAGACCGGCGGCGGCGACGGACATCGGCTCAACCGTTCGCCGCGGGTATCTCGCCGGCGGGTGGCCGCCGGGAGTCGGATCCGACGCCGGGCCGGGTGAGCCGTTGCCGGACCGCCTCGGCCAGCGCGCCGACGAGGGCCTCCGCCTCACCGGGACTGACCTGACTGGCGAAGGTCGCCAGGGCGGCGTGCCGGTCCGCCGCGGTGTCCAGCGCCTCCCGCATCAGCGACGCGGCGTGCTCCTCGCGGCTCGCCGTCGGCCGGTAGCGGTGTGCCCGCCCGTCGCGGTCACGGTCGACGAGATGCTTGCGCTCCAGGCGGGAGAGCACGGTCAGGACGGTGGTCGCGGCCAGGTCGCGGGCGGCGAGGGCATCGACGATGTCGCGAGCGGTGCACGCCTCGGGCGTGGACCACAGCACCTCCATGATCGCCCGCTCCAACTCGCCGAGCCGGGCCATCCGGGCTCCCCTCCCGACGCGTGAGCGCCGCACGATCCGATCCGCGCTCCGCGGTCCGGCGTGCACGACGCGCGGTCCGCGAGTGCGCCTCGCGACGGTGTCCGGTCGCCGCGGATCCGCGCCGACGGACTCGTCGCACGGGCCCGGCGTTTCGCCCGGGGTCCGCGTTCCGCGGACCAGTCACCATTCTACGTCCGGTAGAAACAGCACCGGATCGGGGTCGCCGATCATCCAACGATGTCGATCTTTCCGGCCATTAGTCAGAATTCGGACAGCAGGTCAGCGTCACTTCACATCGATCTAACACCTGCCTCACCAGGGTTTCACGCCCGGAGCAGGACCCTGGATGCAGAACGAGGCACACCGACACGGGGAGGCGAAAACCGGTGGCCCAACCGCTGGCCGAGCAGGCCGCGACTTACCGGGACAGTACCGCCACGCAACAACACCAGGCCGACGGCGACCGCGGCATTTCCGGCGATCTGGTCCGGGCCTATCTGAACGGAATCGGTCGCACCCGGCTGCTCACCGCGGCCGAAGAGGTGGAACTCGCCAAGCAGATCGAGGCCGGGCTCTTCGCCGAGGAGCGGCTCCGTACCACGAGCAGCCTGAAGCGCGCCCTGCGCGACGACCTCACCATCCTCGTGGCGGAGGGCAAGGCCGCCAAGCACCGCCTGCTGTCCGCCAACCTGCGGCTGGTCGTCTCGATCGCCAAGCGCTACACCGGACGCGGCATGCCGTTCCTGGACCTCATCCAGGAGGGCAACCTCGGCCTGATCCGTGCCGCGGAGAAGTTCGACTACACCAAGGGTTTCAAGTTCTCCACGTACGCGACCTGGTGGATCCGTCAGGCGATCACCCGGGCCATGGCCGACCAGGCGCGCACCATCCGCATCCCGGTGCACATGGTGGAACAGGTGAACCGCATGGTCCGGGCCCGGCGCGAGCTGACCGCCACGCTCGGCCGCGAGCCCAGCAACGAGGAGATCGCGGCGGAACTGGCCATCAGCCCGTTCCAGGTCCTCGAACTCGCCAGCTACGACCGGGAACCGGTCAGCCTCGACCAGACCGTCGGCGACGACGGGGAGAGCACCCTGGCCGACTTCCTGTGCGGCACCGAGGATCGGCTCGACGGTGACGACAACGTCTCCTACGGTCTGCTGCGGCACACCATGGAGCGGATCATGGGCGCGCTCACCGAGCGGGAGCGCACCGTCATCCGGCTCCGGTTCGGTCTCGACGACGGGCGGCAGCGCACCCTCGACGAGGTCGGCCTCGAGTTCGGGCTGTCCCGGGAGCGGATCCGGCAGATCGAGAAGCACACGCTGCTCAAGCTCCGTCAGCCGGCCAACGCCGACCTGCTGCGCGAATACGTCAGCTGACCGGCACGGGCGGCGCCGGCGGTCACAGCCGACGCGGCCCGGAGTCCGCACGGGAGCCTGATGGTCCGATGTGGACCGTGGCGTGCAGTACGGAGATGCCGTCCGGCCCGGCCAGTACCGGGTTCAGCGCCACGG
>JBAUUM010000165.1:0-6595 GCA_049582705.1 Actinocatenispora sp. | reverse complement strand
GCGCCGGACACGCTCGGCGGCCCGAAGAGGTGCGGCCCGGGGCGCGGGTTCACACCCGCCGAGTCAGTACTCATGATCACTCCTCACCGACGCCGCCGGGCTGCGCCGTGTTCCCGGCGGAACCCGTCGTACCACCCGGCCGCTGGGCGGCCGTCTTCTTGGCAGCCGTCTTCTTGGCAGCCGTCTTCGCCGCGGTCTTCCCGGCCGCAGTCTTCCCGGTGGCGGTCTTCTTCGCGGCCGCCTTCTTGGCCGCGGTCTTCTTCGCGGCCGCCTTCTTGGCTGCGGCGGTCCGCGCGGCGGCGGCCTTCCGGGCGTCCGCCGAAGGGCCGGCCGCCCTCGTCGCGGTGGTCTCCTGCGATGCCGCCTTCGTGGCCGCAGCCTTCTTCGCTGCCGTCTTCTTCGCGGCGGCCTTCTCCGCCACGGCCCTGCTGGCCGCCGCCTTCGACGCGGCGGCCTTCTTCGCCGGAGGCGTCAGCGGGGCGGGTGGCGTCGTGGCGGAGGAGGCGCCGGTCACCGGCGCACCCGCCTCGGCGGCGCGCAGCCGTCCCTCCAGCTCGTCCACCCGACTCCGCAGCTCTTCCAGTTCCTCGGCATCGGTGAATCCGACGATCCGCCGGGCACGGACCATTTCCGCCCGGACACGCTCCGCCAGGCCCTCGGTGTCCACCCGACCGGGCGCCAGCAGGCCCTCGGCCACTGCGCGGGCCTGATCGACCCGGGCCACGCCCTGCTCGACCAGCGAGCCCAGCATCTTCCGTGCGCGCCGCCTGGGCCGCTCCGCCAACCCGCGTGCCAACTCCAGGTAGCTGCGCCAGGCATCCTGCTGCTGCATGGATCTGCCCCCTCTCACGCATCACCAGCTCTGCTCAGGCACCTTGAACGCTACCGGGCGTCATACCATCGCATGCGGTAGCGTGCCGATCGACGAGTTCCGCCCCCGTCCGGAGGTGTCATGGCAACGATCGAGGAGTGCCGGCAGGCCCTCGATACGCTCTCCGAGCGGATGGTCGCGCACGCGGCTCAGCTGCGGGGCAAGGTGGCCCTGGACCGCCGGTTGGTCTGCCGTCTGCCCGACCTGGGGACCGCGTTCCACGGCCGGCTGAACGACGGCGCGATCACCGACATCGAGCTGGGCGACGACCCCCAGGCCCGCATCACCCTGCAACTGACCAGCGACGACCTGGTGGCGCTGGTCGCGGGTGAGCTGGACTTCGCCCGTTCCTGGGCCACCGGCCGGCTGTCGGTCAAGGCCAGCGTGCTCGACCTGGTCAAACTGCGCAAACTGCTCTGACAGCCGCGGGCGACCGGCGAGCCGACAGGCCGGTCAGCCCGCCGGTCGGAAGCGGGCGGGGCTGGACAGATCGTCCGGCGACCCCACCCTTCCCGACACGCCGGTCAAGCCGGGAGATCAGCCCCAGTTGGCCACCACCGCGGCCGCCTCCTCGGAGGCGGCCTCGACCGTGGGTACGTCCGGGCCGGCCCAGACGACGCAGCAGCTGGCTCGCAGCGCATCCAGGGCGTCACCCGAGCCGGACAACGCCACCGCACCGGCCGTACGCGTCGCCCGCCAGCCGCCACAGGTCGCGGAGCCGTCGCCGTCCAGTACCGGCGCCCGCTGCGGCACGGTGAGCTCGCGCAGGTCGTTTGCCACGTACGTCGGCCGTGACTCGGGTGGCGCGGCGAGCAGGTCCACCGGCGTACACACGCCGGTCAGGACCAGGAGGCTGGGGACGCCCGCCCGTACCGCACCCTCGATGTCGGTGTCCAGTCGGTCGCCGACGACCAGCGGCCGGGACCTGCCGCGACGCTCGACCGCCTGCAGGAACAACTCGGGCCGCGGCTTGCCCATCTCATGATCCGGCCGCCGACCCAGCGCATGCGCCAACGCGGCGACCAACGACCCGTTGCCGGGCAACGGACCGCGCACCGAGGGAACCGTCGTGTCGGTGTTCGTCGCGATCCACCGCGCGCCCGACCGGATCGCCACGGACGCCTCCGACAGCTGCGTCCAGCCGACGTCGGCGCCGAAGCCCTGCACCACGGCGACCGGCTTGTCGTCGGCCGAGCGCGTCGGCGAGAGTCCCGCGGCGGCGACCTCGTCGGCCAGCGCGTCGGCGCCGACCACCATGATCGTGGCACCCACCGGCCACCGCTCGGCCAGGAAGGCACAGGCAGCCTGCGCCGAGGTGGTCACCTCGTCCGGCTCCGCGGCAAGTCCGAGGCCGCGCAACCGCGCCGCCACCTCCTCGGCCCGTCGGGAGGCGTTGTTCGTCACGAAGTGCAGCGCGAGCCCGGCCGCGCGCGCGTCGGTCAGCGAGCTGACGGCATGCGGCACCGCCTCACTACCCAGGTACACCACGCCGTCCAGGTCGAGCAGCAGCAGATCGTACTCGGCGATCAGACCCGCCGACTCCGCCAGTACCGGCGGCGCACCGTCGCCGAGCTGCGGGCGCACCTCGTCGGTTCCGGTCACTGGTCCTCCGCGCGACGCTGGTCCTCGGCGCCGTCGTGGGCCGCCCGGTCGTCGTTGCGCGCCGTGGACCGACCGTCGGTGGCGGGACCGTCGGTGGCGGAACGCTGCCCGACAGTGGTGTCGGCGCCCTCGTCACCGGCAGTCGGCTCCCCGGTGCCGTCCTCGCCGAGATCGGCGTCGCCGGTCGCGCCGACCATCGTGTCGCTGGCCGAGTCGGCGATTGCGTCGGCGTCGCTGGCCGGGTCGGCGTCGTTCGCACCAGCCGTCGACCGCTGCGGGGCGGGGTCGTCAGTCACCGGCTCCGTGGCCGGCGCGGCCGGCGGAGCCGCGGAGTCGGCCGGCGCGCTCTCCGCTGCGGGCTTCGCCGAACCGGTCGCGGCGGCCTCGTCGTCGTCGGACTCGTCGAGTTCGTCGCCCTCGATGACCACGCCTTCCAGCTCGAGAAGCCGGTCCATCGCGTCGGTGTCCCCGGCCGGGTCGAGCTCGACGGCCCGGGCGAACCACTGGTACGCCTCCTCGGCCCGGCCCGTCTCGGCCAGGGCGTCGGCGTAGGCGTACCGCAGCCGCGCCCGCCACGGTTCCGGGCCGTCGCTGTTGAGGCTCGGTACCTGCAGCATCGTGACGGCTGCGGCCATCTGGTCCATGTCCCGGCGGGCGCCCGCGGCGACGATGAGAAGCTCCGCCCACTCGCCAGCGCCGAGGGTGTTCTCGTCGGCCCGACGCCACATGTCAACGGCCCGTTCCGGGCGGCCGAGCCCCCGTTCACAGTCGGCGAGCACCGCCAGGTGGGTCTGACGGCCCGTCATCCGGTGGTACGCGCGCAGCTCGGAAATCGCCAGTTGCCACTGGCCGCACTGGTACGCGGCAAGGCCCACCGCCTCACGGACGGCCGCCACCCGCGATGCGGCCCGCCGCGCCGCAAGCGCGTGGCCCAACGACAGTTCGGGGTCGACGTTCAGCAGCTCGCCGGCGGCAACCAGACGACGCGCGACCGTGTCAGCCACCGTCTTGGACAGCGAACGCAGCTCAGCGCGCGCGTCCCGGTCCAACTCCTGCGCGGTGACGTCGTCCGACAGAGCGGGCTCCGGGCTGGCGGCGTCGCTCCGGCGAGCTTCCCGCCCGGCCTTCTCCGTCGGTTTCCTGTCGCCGCGCTCCGGCCGGTCGTCGCGTCCCCGTGACGGCGCACCGCCGGTCGACCTGTTGCCGGCCGGGCGCGCGGTGCGGTCGTCGCGGCGCGGTCGAGCCTTGTCCCCCCGGTACGCGCTGCCACCGCGGTCGTTGCTGCTGCCACCCCGGTCGGCTGGGCGCCCACGGTCATCGGAGCGTCCGGGACGGTCGCCGTACGAACCACGCGACGTGTCCCGGCTCCCGCCGCCGTAACTGCGGTTTCCACCGCTGTCGCGGTCCGAGCGCTGCGGCCGATGGTCCGATCCGGAGCTGTCCGCACGGGTCCACGAGTCGCGGCGGTCCCCATGCCGCTCCGGCGAGCCGGAACTCGACCTGTCGTACGAGCGTGGCCGGTCCGCGTTCGGCGGCCCGGTGCGCTCTCCCCGGTCACGGGAGCTGTCGAAACTGCGAGGTTCCCGGCTCCCCCGACGATCGTCCGGCGGGCCGCCCCGACGGTCCGATCCGCTGGGCGTGTGGCGCCGGTCGTCTGAGTGGTTGCGGTAGCCCTCACGACCGCCTCCGCTGCCGCGGGAGTCCTGACGGTATCCGCCACGACCGCTGCCACGGTTGTCCGAACGGGCGCCGTCACGACCTCCGCCGCTACGGGGGTCCTGACGGTATCCCTCACGGCCTCCGCTGCCACGGGAGTCGGAGCGGAAACCGTCACGAGAGCCCGAGGAACCACCGCGGCCAGAGTCGCGGAAACCTCCGCGGGAATCCTGACGAGAGCCATTGTCCGAACGCCAGGAGCCGCGGCGGTCATCGTCCCGACGGGCTCCGTGGTTACGGGAGTCGCCCCGGGAGTCCTGCTGGAATCCCGGACGATCGTGCCGGGAGCCGCCACGGGCATCGTCCCGGGAGCCCCAGGACCCGCCACGGGTGGCCTGGCCCCGGTTGTCCTGACGTCCCTCGCCGCGGTTGTTCCAGGACCGGTCGTTCGAGCGGGCGCCGCCCCGGTCACCGCCGTGCGACTCACGGCTGGGGCGGGTGTCCCGTGCCCGGTCGTCGCGCGGCGGGCGTCCCCAGGCCCCGGTCCCGGTCCCGGTCGCGCTCCCGCGATCATTCCGCCGGTCGCCACCCGTACGAGGCTGCCAGCTCCGCTCGCGATCGTTCGACTGACGACGGTCGTCACGCCCCTCCGGCCGGTACCCACCGGCCCGGTGGCCACTCGCGCCGCCCCGGTCCTGATGGGAGTCCGACCGTCGCTGCCCCTGGTCGGATCCGTACCGACCGGCGCCCTGGTCCCGGTTGCCCGAGCGGGACTCCCAGCTCGAACCGTGTCCACGGTCCCGGCCGCCGTCCCGTCGCCCGGCCTGCGGACCGCTGCGGTCGCTGCGGTCGCTGCGGTTACCGTAGTTGCCGGTGGAACCGTTGCGGGACGCACCGAAGTCCCGGCGCGGAGACTGCGCGTTGCGGTCGTATCCCGCGGCGAAACCGCGGTGACCGCTCGGGCTGCCGTCCCGTCGAGGCGGCTGGGTGCCGCGACGGTCACCGGTGCCCGGACGGTCGGAGCGGCCGTATCCGGCGGACGAACCGCCGGCGTCCTTCCAGCCGTCAGACCGTCCCGACGACCGTCCACCGTCCCGACCGCCACGGTTGGCGTCATTGCGACCGTACCCACCGCTGGAGGCGCCGCGCCCGCCGGTGGAACCGCCGCGCCCGCCGCGGTGGTCGTTGTTCGAGGACCGTCCGGCGTGCTGGCCGCCCGGGGCGCGACCGCCCCGCGGGCCGCCGTCCCTACCGCGCCATCGCTGCTCGTCCGCGCTGGACCTCGTGAAGCCTCGCCCCGTGTTCGCGGGACGGCCCGAGCCCGAGCTGCGTTGTTCGTCATTGGATGATGGCACGACAGGTCTCTTCCTCTGCATCGCTGAACACCGAACGTTTCGAGTTGCGTCGACCGCGCTGTCCGCACGTCGACGATGCCCGTCCCGCAACGCTCCCGAAATGGGCAAGCTCTGCCGGCCACACGAGCAGTTCCGATCAGCTCGTCCGGTCGGCTCCGCGCCGATCCGGCCAGGGCTCCTCGGTCAAGTATCGGTTGTGGGTACGTGCAGAACCAAGGCGGGCCCGTCTTCGGGGCCGTGATCTACGTCGTTCCGCCGGCTCCAGGCCACCGGGCTCCGTACAACACGGAACTCACGACGCCAGGATCGCTGCCGCGCGGACTGCTCTGACCCTGACCCTGGAGCGCAGCATCGCACCAAGCCACCGTGGTCCGATGCCGGCCGTCCGACCGGCCCGACGACGTCAGATCACGGGAAACACAAGAAAGGCGTCGAGTTGCTGGATACTTTTCAGATCCAACAACTCGACGCCTTCTTATGTTAAGTCCGGCGGTGTCCTACTCTCCCACACCCTCCCGAGTGCAGTACCATCGGCGCTGAAGGGCTTAGCTACCGGGTTCGGAATGGGACCGGGCGTTTCCCCCTCGCTAAAACCACCGAAACAACCATGGAACCAGCCGGCCGCAACAACACCCCCAAAACACCAGGGGTGGTGCTGACCGTGGTCCGAGAACCACACAGTGGATGCAAACATCAAAGCGTTTGTGGTCAAGCCCTCGGCCTATTAGTACCGGTCAGCTCAACGCATTACTGCGCTTACACTTCCAGCCTATCAACCCAGTCATCTCCTGGGGGCCTTACCCCTGTTACAGGTGGGAGACCTCATCTTGAAGCAGGCTTCCCGCTTAGATGCTTTCAGCGGTTATCCCTTCCGAACGTAGCCAACCAGCCGTGCCCATGGCAAGACAACTGGCACACCAGAGGTTCGTCCGTCCCGGTCCTCTCGTACTAGGGACAGCCCTTCTCAAGTCTCCAACGCGCGCGGCGGATAGGGACCGAACTGTCTCACGACGTTCTAAACCCAGCTCGCGTACCGCTTTAATGGGCGAACAGCCCAACCCTTGGGACCTACTCCAGCCCCAGGATGCGACGAGCCGACATCGAGGTGCCA
>JBAUUM010000164.1:0-2963 GCA_049582705.1 Actinocatenispora sp. | reverse complement strand
CGCCCGCGCCGCCGCCGACGACGCCGAACGCGACCTGCGGACCGGGTGGCTGCGCTACGACGAGACCCGCGACTCCGTCTCCCGGTTCGGGCCGCCGGGCGCGGACCGCGACGACCTGGCCGCGTCGTGGCAGGCGATCGTGTCCTGGGCCGCCGACGGGACGCGGGCCCGACGCACCGCCCGCGAGGACACGCTCGCCGCCGCCAAGCGGGCCGCCGCCACGGCCGAGGCGGTACGCGGCAAGGTGGGCGCGATGCTCGACGAGTACGGGGTTGCCCGACCGTCGGGACAGGCCGCCGACCCGGGCGCGTACGAGCTGGCCGCCGCGTTGGCGGTGCAGCGCGCGGAGAGCGCGCAGACCCGCGCCACGGAGCGGTACCAGCAGGCCGCGCAGCTGCGCGAACGCAAGACCGGGCACGTCCGGCACGCGCAGCTGGCGAAGGCACTCGCCGGGCACCTGGCCGCGGACCGGTTCCAACGCTGGCTGCTCACCGAGGCGATGGACCTGCTCGTCGACGGCGGTTCGGCGATCCTGCGGGAACTGTCCAACGGCCAGTACGACCTGGCGTACGAGAACGGCGACTTCTTCGTCGTCGACCACCACGACGCCGACCTGCGCCGCCCGGTCCGCACGCTGTCCGGCGGTGAGACGTTCCAGGCGTCGCTGGCCCTCGCGCTGGCGCTGTCGGAGCAGCTCGCGGGGCTGTCGAGCACCGCCACGAGCCTGGAGTCGATCATGCTGGACGAGGGCTTCGGCACGCTGGACACCGGTACCCTCGACACCGTCGCGGCCACCTTGGAGAACCTCGCCGCCCGGGGCGACCGGATGGTCGGGGTGGTCACCCACGTGGCCGAGCTGGCCGAGCGGATCCCCATCCGCTTCGAGGTGAGCAAGGACGGGCGCGGCGCGCACATCACCCGGGAGAACTCGTGAGCACAACCGCACCGGCCGCACGCGCCGGGAGGCGACCGTGAGGGTCCATGTCGACGCCTGGGATCCGAGCTACGGGCGCTCGTTCGAGGCCGACAGCACGGGCACCGGTCCCGTGCAGGCGAGTTCCGCGCCGGTCGACACGGGAGTCGAGCGGCAGCCGGGCTCGTGGACGCCGCTGACCCCGCCGCCGGACGCCCGCGCGCCCCGGGTCGTGCTCCTGGTCGACGGCGTGCGCCGGATCGACGCCCGGGTGTGGGTGGAGGACGACGACGGGACCGCGCGGCCCGGCGTCTGCGCGTCGTACGCGGCCGGCGCGGTGCGCTGCGACCTCGCCGCCGGGGTGGCCGAGCTGATCCTGTCCCGGGTCGAGCACGGGCTGTTCGCCCCCGGGCCGCTCGCCACGCCGCTGCGCGCGCACAGTATGGCCGAGTACCGGCCGCATCTGGTCGTCGGCGAGGACCCGAGCCATGTGGACACCGAACTGCAGCGCCAGCTGCAGAGGCTGGAGGTCCAGGTCTCCGAGCGGGCCCGCCGGGTACCCGGCGTCAACGGCGCCGACCCGGACCTGCTCGTGGTCGACGGCCCGCTGCGGGGCCGGACCGGGCTGCCGCGCGCGCTGGGCTACGCCAAGACGCACCACAAGCAGTACCTGGATCCCGAGCTGACCCGCGTCGTCACCGGGCTCGCACCCGGGCAGCGCACGCCGTTGTTCCTGCTCAGCGGCCAGTGGCACCGGTACTCCTGGTACCTGCGGCTGCCCGGGCCGGGCGGTTCGCCGTGGGCGGGAATCGTACGGCTGGAGTGCCCTGCCGACTGGCCGCGGCCGGAGGCGATCCGGTACGCGGACATCTCGGCGGTCACCCTCCCCCGGTTCGCCTCCAGCGCCTACAAGGACCCGCGGGCCCCGCAGAACCTGGTCCCGATCGCCGGCCTGGAGCGTCGGCTGCGCGGGCTGCTCGGCGACCCGCGCCTGCTGCTGCGTGGGTTGCGCACCGCGGCGCGGAGCCTCGCATGACCGCGTCGCACCCAGAGCGGCCGGCGGTGGGCGGGTCGACGGCGACGCACGACGAGACACCGACCCGGCTGCTCGCGCTGCCGGCCCGGTACGACTTCGGCCGGACCCTCGGGGCGCTGCGGTTCGGTCCGCGCGACCCCACCGTCCGGCTCGGCCCGGACGATCTGTGGCGGGCCAGCCGGACCCCGCAGGGTCCGGGCACCCTGCATCTGCACCGGTCCTGCGACGGGATCACCGCGACCGGGTACGGTCCCGGCGCGCCCTGGCTGGTGGAGAGGGCGGACGCGGTGGCGGGCCTACGCGACGAGCTGACCGGGTTCGTCGGACTCGCCCGCACCCATCCGGTCGTGGCCGTGCTCGCCGACGCCATGCCGGGGCTGCGGCTGGCCCGCACCGAGCGGGTGTTCGAGGAGACGCTGCGCGCCGTGCTGGCGCAGAAGGTCACCTCGACCGAGGCGATGCGCTCGTACCGGCTGCTGGTCCACCGGTTCGGCGAGCCCGCGCCCGGCCCGGTCGGGCTGGTGGTGCCGCCGGCTCCCGAGACGGTCGCGGCGACGCCGTACTGGGCGTTCCACCCGCTCGGCGTGGAACGGCGACGTGCCGACGTGCTGCGTCGACTCGCGGCGGTGGCGCCCCGGCTGGAGACCCTGTGCGGGTTGCCGCCGGCCACCGCGCAGCGCCGGCTCATGAGTGTGCCCGGTGTGGGTCCGTGGACGGCGGCGGAGGTCGCCGCCGTCGCGTTCGGCGATCCGGACGCGGTCAGCGTCGGCGACTACCACGTGCCGCACCAGGTCGCGTTCGCCCTGGCCGGGGAGGAACGCGGCGACGACGCCCGCCTTCTGGAGCTGCTGGCCCCGTTCCGCGGTCATCGGGCCCGGGTCGTCCGGCTGATCGGGCACGGCGCGATCCGGGAACCGCGTCACGCTCCCCGCGCACCGCTGCGCTCCTTCGCCCGGTTCTGAGCGGCGCCCGGCGCCGGTGGCGGTGGCGGTGGCGGTGGCGGCGTCACGGTCC
>JBAUUM010000163.1:0-3666 GCA_049582705.1 Actinocatenispora sp. | reverse complement strand
ACACCTCACCGACCACGCCGCGGCGTAGCAGCCAGCTGACCCGCGTGTCGGGCTCGGCGGCGGCGAGTTCAGCGAAGGCGACCAGCGCGGTCAGCGCGGAGTGCCCGCTGCCGGCCACCGCGACGTGCCGGCCGGCGTAGCGGGCCCGCACGGTCGGGTCGTTCAGGTCCGGGACGCGGTAGCTGATCACCTCGGCGTGGGCGGCTTCACCGGCGGCGGGCAGCCCGTCGGCGCCCAGCGGGTTGGGCGTGGCGAAGGTGCCGGACGCGTCGATCACACCGCGGGCCTCGAGCCGCCGCTCGTCTCCGGCCTGGTCGCGGGTGTGCACGACGAACGGGGCGTCGTCCCGGCCGGCGTCCACGATTCGGTCCCGGCCCTGCCGGGTCACCCCCGTGACCCTGGTGTCGAGGCGGACGGTGTCGCCCAGCGCGGCGGCCAACGGCTGCAGGTACTGCTCGACCCAGTCCCGGCCGGTGGGGTAGACGTCGTCGGCGGGGCGCTGCCAGCCGACCGGGGCCAGGAGCTTCTCCGCGGCGGGGTCGACCAGCTGCGCCCACGGGGAGAACAGGCGGATGTGGCCCCACTCCAGCACGCTGGCCCCGGCGCTGTGGCCGGCCTCCAGGACGAGGACGGGCAGGCCACGGCTGGTCAGGTGCGCGGCGGCGGCCAGCCCGACCGGGCCGGCGCCGATCACGACGACGGGCAGGTCGGTGACGGTGTCACTCATGAAACTCACTCCTACTATTTCGACGCCTGTCTAGGCAAGAGGAACGGTGGTGTCTCTTCCGGTGCAACGAGGCGCGGCACTCAGGGCCTGTCGGTGAGTGCGTGGACGGTGGCGACGAGAAGCCGGGTCGCGGCGAGCAGGGTGTCGACCTCGACCCACCCGGCGCCGGAGTCGACGGCTTGGCGTTTGGTGTCCGGGGCGCAGGACTGCTCTGACTCGTCATGATCGACCTCTGAATAGATGACTGCCGAATCAACCCTTGCACGCTGATTCGATAAGTGTCAAGATAGAGGCATGTCGAAACAGCTTCCGGTCCTCACCGATGACCCGGTCGGGTGCTGCGCGCCACTGGCCACCATTCCCGTGCCAGCCGACCACGCGGTACGACTCGCGGTCGCGTTCAAGGCGCTGGGCGACCCCGCACGCCTGCAGCTGCTGTCGCTGATCGCCTCCCACTCGGGCGGCGAAGCGTGCGTCTGTGACATCACTGGAGGTTTCGCACTGTCCGGGCCGACGATCTCCCACCACCTCAAAGTGCTACGCGAGGCCGGGCTGATCGCCGGCGAACGCCGCGGAACCTGGGTGTACTACCGGGTTGAGCGTGACCGGGTCGCCGAGCTGTCCGCCCTGCTCACCATGTCTTCCCCCGTCGCGCCGGGTAAGTAGGGCATTGAGGACGTACGCCACCCGTCGCCCTGGATGGTCAGCCTGGGCAGCAGGCGGCGCCGGTCGACGTGTCGGATCGGACTTGCAACCGGTACCTAGGTACGGGTTTACCGTCGGAGACGTCCCCGACCTGCGGGGGCGGGGCGACGGGAGTGATCACGATGGGCGACCTGGCGTGGGTGCCGCAGTCCTGCACCCTGCCCACCGCTGAGCGGCCGTTGCGGGTGGCGGAGTGGGACGCGTTGTTCGCCGAGCGGCTGACCGCGCTGTCCCGGCCGCAACCGCTGCGTCTGCGCCTTGAGCTGGCCGGCGGGCCGGGCGCGGAGGACCAGGTCCGTGACCTGGCGCAGCGCGAGGGCGGCTGCTGCTCGTTCTTCACCTTCACCGTCACCCAGGGCCAGGACCTGGTCCGCCTGGAGATCGCGGTGGACCAGGCGCACGAGACTATCCTGGAGGCCGTCGCCGCGCGGGCGGGCACGGTCCGGGAGTCGCGGTGAGTGCGGTGCTGCGCAGCGGGCAGATCGCGCAGGCGGCCGGGGTGAACATTCAGACGCTGCGCTACTACGAGCGGCGTGGCTTGCTGGCCGAGCCGGAGCGCAGCAACGGTGGGCACCGCCTGTACAGGCAGGACGCGGTGACCGCGCTGCGGGTCATCAAGGCCGCTCAGCGGCTGGGATTCACGCTGGAAGAGGTCGCCGAGCTGCTGGAGGCGGGCCGGCACCGCCACGGCCGCCCGGTCGCCGGGCTCCAGGAGCGGGCGGCGGTCAAGCTCACCGAGGTCGACGCGAAGATCGCGGATTTGACCAGCATCCGCACTGCTCTGGTCGCGGCTGTCGAGGCGGGCTGCGATGACCTGACCGTCTGTGCCACCAGTACCTGCTGTCCCATCCCGTTCACCGACCTCGCCGAATCCTGTCCGCCCACGGCCGTGAGTCGGGATGGTTGCGGCTGCGCCGCCTCGGCCGAACCGATGAAGATCACAGGCCGTGTCGGCCGATAGGGTCCCGCACCGGATCCGGGGGCACGGAACGGGTGATCGGTCAGGGCCAGGACACTGGCTCTGCTCGGCAGGGCAGGCCACTTGAGGAGAAGCGCGTGTCGCAGAAGCCACAGGGCCTGGTCGCGGGCATGGAACGGCGTCAGGTCGGTGTCTATGTGGGGGCGATGGCGGCCGGAGCCCTGATCGGGTGGGCGGCACCCGACGCGGGCCCGGGCCTGGAACACGCAATCAATCCTGTCCTCGCGGCCCTGTTGTATGTGACGTTCCTCCAGGTGCCCGTCGCAGACCTGGTCGGCTGCCTGCGGGCCGGCCGGTTCCTGGCCGCCGTGCTGGTGGTGAACTTCGTGGTGGTGCCGCTGGTCGTGGCGGCGATGTTCGTGTTCCTGCCCGCCGACCAGGCCGTACGCATCGGCGTGCTGCTGGTGCTGCTGGCGCCGTGCGTTGACTATGTGATCGTCTTCAGCGGGCTCGCAGGGGCCAGCAACCAGCGCCTGCTGGCAGCCACCCCGTTGCTGCTGCTCGCGCAGATGCTGCTGCTGCCAGCCTTGCTGTACCTGTTCATGGGCCCGGAACTTGCCGACATCGTCGAGGTCGGCCCGTTCATCCACGCGTTCGTCACGCTGATCGTCATCCCATTAGCGCTGGCCTGGCTCACCCAGGCGTGGGCGTCCCGCCGACCCGCCGGGCGGAAGGCCGCCGACCTGGCCGGCGCGGCGATGGTGCCGTTGATGGCCGCGACCCTGGTGACGGTGGTCGCCTCCCAGGTTCCCAAGCTCGATGACAGCCTCACCGACGTCGCCCGCGTCGTGCCGTTCTACGTAGCGTTCCTTCTGGTGATGGCGTTTGCCGGGCTCGCCGTGGCGCGGCTGTTCCGGCTGGACACGCCCGATGGCCGCGCGGTCGTGTTCACCGGCGCGACGCGTAACTCCCTGGTCGTTCTCCCCTTGGCGCTGGCCCTACCCGATCGTCTCGCCATCGCCGCCGTCGTGGTAGTCGCTCAGACCCTGGTCGAGGTCATCGGCATGGTCATCTACGTCCGCGCCGTGCCACGCCTTCTGCCCACCACGACACCGAGACCACGACAGAGCGCTGCGGGTAGCCCAACCGGGTAGTTGACACTCCCCGCGCGAGCCTGTCTCATCAACCTGTGCTGATATCAAGCGAGATTGATGTGATCCGGGTGTTGGCGGACCCGCTCCGCGCCCGGATGGTCGAGCTGCTCGCAGACGGCGCACTGTGCACCTGCCACCTGGTCGCCGAGACCGGCGCCAAG
>JBAUUM010000162.1:0-3186 GCA_049582705.1 Actinocatenispora sp. | reverse complement strand
GCAGGGGGCGGTGCGTCGGCGACCGGGCTGTCCGCCCCGGCGACCGGTGCCGGCGGCACGCTCAGCCCGGTACCTGGGGAAGGCCCGTGACGGACGCGTCGCTCGCCGACCGGTTGGCGCGGCTGAGCCCCGAGCAGCGCGCCCAGCTCAGTCGCCGGATGCGGGAGAAGGCCACCGCGGCGAAGCCGGCCGGTACGGATCCGACGCCGACCGCGGCACCGATCCCGCGGATCGACCGGTCCACCGGCCGGCTCCCGATGTCGCACGCCGCCCGCCGGCTGTACTTCCTGCAGAAGCTGCAGCCCGACAGCCCCGCGTACAACAACGTGGAGGCCGTCCGGGTGCGCGGCGCCGTGCGGCCGCACACGGTACGGGCGGCGCTGGCCGCCGTGGTCGCCCGGCACGAGCTGCTCCGGACGGTCTGCGCACCGGACGGTGGGCCGGTCACCGCGACCGTCGCCGGTACCGGGGACACCGGCGCAACATCGGACGACGCCGAGCCGACCCTGCTGCTCGTCGACCGGAGGCCGACCGTCGAGGTCGTGGACCTGGGGCCGGACGGTTCGCCGGCGGACGCGCAGGCCCTCTTCGCCGAGCACGCCGACCGGCCGTTCGACCTGGACCGCGAGGTGCCGCTGCGGGTGACGCTGGCCCGCCTCGCCGACGACGACCACGCCGTGCTGTTCGTCGCGCACCACGTCGCCACGGACGCCTGGTCCTGCCGGCTGCTGGTCCGCGAGTTCTTCGAGGCGTACCGCGCCGCCACGGCCGGCGGGACGGACGAGCGGCCCGCGCCGGACCTCCAGTACGCGGACTTCGCCGGGTGGCAGCGCGATCAGCTGCGGGCCGACGCGGTGCGCGGGCACCTCGACTACTGGCGGGACCGGCTGGTGGGCGCACCACCGGTCCTGGAACTGCCGCTGGAGCGGCCCAGGCCGCCGGTACGTTCCGACCACGGCGCCGAACTCCACCTCGACGTCGACGACGCGCTGCGCCGGCGGCTGCCCGTCGCGGCCCGGGAGGCCGGCGTCACCCCGTTCGCGCTGCTGCTCACCGCGTTCGGGTACGTGCTGCACCGGCACTGCGCCACCGAGGACGTGGTGGTCGGCATCCCGGTGTCCGGGCGGGACCGGGTCGAACTCGAAGCGCTGGTCGGCTGCTTCATCAACACCGTCGTACTGCGACTGGATCTCGACCTCGGCGCCGGTGCCGCGCTGAGCCGGCGGGACCTGGTGCGCCGGGTGTGGGACGGCATGCTCGCCGACCTGGACCACCAGGCGCTGCCGTTCGAGCATCTGGTGGCGGAGCTGCGGCCGGAGCGCGACCTCAGCGTCGGCCAGCTCGTGCAGGTGATGGTCAACCACTACCCCGCCACCGAGCTGGCCGAGCCGGTGCCCGGCCTGGACGTACGACCCCTGGACGTGCCGCGCCGGCGCGCCAAGTTCGACCTGACCTGCACGGTGCTGGACGGCCGGGAGCACACCCGGATCGTCCTCAACTACGCCACCGCGCTGCTCACCGGGCCGCAGGCCGAGCGGATCGGCGCACACCTCGTCGCGGTACTCGACGCCCTGCTCGGTGACCTCGACGCGCCCGCGGGGACGCTGCCGCCGGTGCCGCCGGGTGAGACGGAGCCGGCCACCCCGGTGGTGCCCGCCGGCACCCCGGTACTCGACCGGTTCGAGCGTCACGCGCGGAGTCGACCGGAGCACGTCGCGGTCCGCTGCCCCGACGAGGCCGTCAGCTACGGCGAGCTGGACCGGCGGGCGGGCGAGCTGGCCGGGTACCTGGCCGCGCGGCTGCCGGCGTCCGCGCCGGTCGCGCTGCTGTTCGAACGGTCCGTCGACCACGTCGTCGCGATGCTCGCCGCGCTGAAGGCCGGCCGGACGTACGTGCCGCTGGATCCCGCGATGCCGCCCGGTCACCTGTCGGCCGTGCTGGACGCCTGCGACGCCGGCCTGGTGCTCACGCACGCCGAGGTCGACGCCACCACCCGCGCGGAGGTCGCGGCCGGGCCCGTCCCCGTCGTGGCGCTGCGGGACGTCCACGCGGCCGGACCCTCCTCGGGCACACCGCGGCCGGCCACCCCGGACGCGGCGATGTACGTGCTGTTCACCTCCGGTTCGACCGGCCGGCCCAAGGGCGTGGTGGTCGAGCACCGGCAGTTCACCGCGTACCTGACCTCGCTCGTGGACCGGCTGGGCCTGCCCGACGGGCTCGACTTCGCGATCGTGTCGACGCTCGCCGCGGACCTGGGGCTGACGAACCTGTACGGCGCCCTCGGCACCGGCGGCACCGTGCACGTGCTGCCGTACGAGTGGGCGACCGACCCCGCGCGCTTCGCCGGGTACTTCCGGGACCACCCGATCGACGTCATGAAGCTGGTGCCCAGCCACCTGGCCGCGATCGCCGAGGCCGACCTGCTCGCCGACGTGGTACCGGCCCGGCACCTGGTGCTCGCCGGGGAGGCCTGCCCGTGGGACCTGGTCGACGCGGTCCGGGCGGCGAGGCCCGAGTGCGCGGTCTGGAACCACTACGGCCCCACCGAGACGACCGTCTCCGTGCTGGCCTGTCCGGTACCGGCGACGACGGACCCGGGGCGGGGCGCGACCGTGCCGCTGGGGGTGCCGTTCGACCACGTCGGCGTGCACGTCCTGGACCGGCACCTGCGTCCGGTACCGCGCGGCGCAGCGGGGGAACTGGTCATCACCGGCGCCAGCGTGGCGCGCGGCTACCTGTCCCCCGAGGACGACGCGGCCGGCAGGTTCGTACCGGACCCGTTCGGCACCGGCGCGGACGCCCGCGCGTACCGGTCCGGTGACCGGGCCCGGTTCCGTACCGACGGGACCGTGGAGTTCCTGGGCCGGCTGGACCGGCAGGCGAAGATCCGTGGGTACCGGGTGGAACCCTCGTACGTGGAGGCGGTACTGCGCCGGCATCCCGCGGTCGCCGACGTCGCGGTCGCGGTACGGCAGGACCGCGGCGACCGCGCCACGCTCGTGGCGTACCACGTGCCGGACCCACAGGGCACGGCCCGCTCCGACGTACCGTCGCTGACCGAGTTCGCCCGGGCCGCGATGCCGCCCTACATGGTGCCGGGGGCGTGGGTGATGCTCGACCGGCTTCCGTTGACCCGCAACGGAAAGCTCGACTGGCAGGCGCTGCCCGCGCCGGACCCGGGTGCGC
>JBAUUM010000161.1:0-2986 GCA_049582705.1 Actinocatenispora sp. | reverse complement strand
GGCCGCTGCTGCGTACCGCCGCCGCGGTCGCCGGCACGGTGGGCGCGGTCTGCGTGGCCGTCGCCGTGCTGGCCGGCCGGGACCTGGCCGGCCTGCTCACCGCCCTGTTCGTGCTGGCCGTCGTCGTCGGGGCGTTGCTGGCCACCCGGCGCGTGCGGAGCAGCCTGCTCGACGTCGTGGCCGCCCTGCGTGGCAGGCGCGGTGCGGTGGCGGAACCCGACGCGCCCGGCGGTCGGCCGTGACCCCGCTTCGGTACGGCACCGCCGGGTCGGCCGGCCCGCGCGGCGACGACCACAGACCCTGCCACGGAAGGCGGTGACGGCGCCATGTCGGTCTTGCGCGACCGGGCCAAGCAGCTCGTTCCGTCCCCGGTCAGCAACGGCGTCAAGCGGGCCCTGGTCCGGTACGCCCAGTCGACCGCGGACAGCCGGCCGCTGCCGGACTTCCTGATCATCGGCACCAAACGCGGTGGCACCACGTCGCTGTGGAACTACCTGGTGCGGCATCCGCTGGTGCCCAGGCTGTTCCCCGCCTGGAACACCAAGACCTCGCACTACTTCGAGGAACACTGGCCGCGGGGCGTCACCTGGTACCGCTCGCACTTCCCGACCCGCCGCCAGCGCGCCGCCCTGGAGGCGCGGCACGGCGGCCCCTGCCGGGTCGGCGAGGCGGCCCCGCTGTACATGTTCCACCCGCTGGCGCCGGGACGCGTGCACCGGCTGATGCCGGACGTCCGGCTCATCGTGCTGCTGCGAGATCCGGTGGAGCGTGCGTACTCGCACTGGAAGGAACGGCGCACCGAGGGCCGCGAACCGCTCGACTTCGCCGCGGCGCTGGCCGCCGAGCCGGCACGTACCGCGGGTGAACGCGCGCGGCTGATCGCCGACCCGGACCACTTCAGCGAGCCGTACGACTGGCACACCTACCGGGCCCGGGGACGGTACCTGGAGCACCTGGAGCCGTGGCTGGAGTTGTTCGCCAGGGAGCGGATCCTGTTCCTGCCCAGCGAATCCCTGTACGCCGACCCGGCCGACAGCTACCGGCGGACGCTGGACTTCCTCGGGCTTCCCCGCCACGAGCTGGACAGCTACCGGGTGTACAACGACCGGCGTTCGGCGCCGATGGACCCGGCGGTCCGTGAGGAGCTCGCCGGGTACTTCCGCCCGCACAGCCTAGCCCTGCAGCAGAGACTCGGAATGCGGTTCGGATGGGACGGCCTGACCGGGTAGGCCGTGCGGGCGGAGCACCGGGGACGCCCGTCCCGGTCCCCGCCGACACGGTCACCGGAACGCCGGGGCGCGGCCTGGGCCGGACCCCGGCGTTGCGCTCGCCGGAGAGGACGGAACACGGCCTAACGCAGCCGGGTGTCCAGCACGTTGAGCAGCGCCGGGTGCAGGTGGGCGTTCCAGCCGGCACCGCCCGCGGCCAGGGTCCAGGTCCGCAGCCACAACTCCACCAGGTACGCGTCGAGCACCAGGCCCTGCTGTTCGCGGCCCAGGCCCAGGGCGGCGCCGTGCTGCCCGAGCGCGTCGGCCGCGGCGCGGGTCGCACCGGCCGCGGGACGCCCGTCGAGCGTCAGCGCCCGCTGGAAGGCGTGGTGCGCGAGGTCGAACCCGACCGGTACGTCGGAGGTGCTGTGTTCCCAGTCCCACGCGACGAGGCGACCCTCGTGGGTACCGAGATTCCACGGCACCCAGTCGCCGTGCCAGGCGCCGAACTCGACCGTGGTCGAGCCGTACCGCCGGTCCAGCGCGCGGACCGCCCGTACCGCCCTGGCCGCGGCGCCGCAGCCGGCCGCCACGGCTCCCTCGGCCCGGTCGGTCAGCCCGGTCAGGTACCCGGATCCGGCCAGCGGCCGGCCGGCGGCGGGCGGTCCGTTGCGGCGGGCGACGGCCAGCATCGCCGACGGGTACGGCCACTGTGGACGGGGCACCCGCCGCACTCCGGCGGGCAGCGGGGCGATCACGGCGATCGTCCGGCCGGCCCACTCGCCGCCGTGCCGCAGCCGCGGCACCAGCGGATAGTCGCCGTGCTCGGTGTGGGGGAGCGCGGCGAGCGCCGCCATCTCCGCACGCACCAGGGTCCGGGTCGCGCCGTTCCACCCCACCTTGGCGTAGCCGCGCGGTCGACCGTCGCGGTCGAAGAGCTGGACGGTCGGCTTGTGGTGCGGGTCCGGTGGCCGTACGCCGATCGCGGCCTGCAGCGGACCGGTGCCCAGCGCGTCGGTCAGGTGGTGCACCACGAACAGCTCACGACTGTCCACATCGGATGGGACATGGACGGTCAGTACCCGGCGGACCGGGAGTTCCGCGACGCCGGCGCGGGCGAGACCACCCAGCACCGAGCGGGCGAACCGGGTGCCCCGACCGCGCAGCGCGTTGTAGCTGAGTACCGAGGCGGCCGTGATCCGCGGCGATCCCAGCGGCAGCAGGAAGCGGGCGCGCGACACGTCCGGCAGTACCGCGAACCGACCGACCGCGCGCCACCCGGACACCGCGTCCGGCCGGGTCGACAGCGACAGCCGTACCCGTTCGTCGGCGAACAGCGCCCTGCTCACCCACCCCAGACCGTCGTCGCGACCGCGTGGATCGTCGGCCCTCGCGAAGGCTCCTCCGGTCGACATCCTCTGACTCATCCCCAGCACACCCCTCGGAGAACACCATGTCTGCACTTCGACGCGTCCGCGTCGGCGGAACCCCGGTCGACCTGTGTGGTCCGCAGGACTTCGTGGAACTGACCACCCGATGGGCGCTGGACGGACGCCGCGCCACCGTCGTGGGGGTCAACGCGCACGTGGTCAACCTGTGCGCCCGTGACCCGGGATTCGCCTCCGCCGTGGCGGACGCGGATCTCAACTTCCCGGACGGCCAGTCGATCGTGTGGGCGGCCGCCCTGTTCGGCCACCAGCCCCGCGGCCGTGTCCCGCTGACCCATCTGACCGACGCGATGTGCGGCTCCTGGGCCGCCGCGGGCCTGTCCGTGTACC
>JBAUUM010000160.1:0-2385 GCA_049582705.1 Actinocatenispora sp. | reverse complement strand
ACGACAGGCCGCCGATCAGGTCACCCGGCGGTGCCGCCGCCCGCCTGCCCGTCCTCGGAGTCGTCGGGTGCCGCGTGGTCCGGGACGCCCGGGGTGGGGTCGCGGGAGATGTCGATCCGCGGATCGCGGGGCGCACCGTCCGGTGCCGCGTGGCGACCGGTGCGTGGCTGCTCGACCGGCTCGTTCTCCTGCTGTCCTGACATGACGGCCCCCTCCGTGCTCCATGGTTTCCGGGTAGCAAACTACACGGGGCCCGCCCGCCACGCCGCGTCGCCCGGGGCAGTTCGGCCATCCATGAGCATCGATACAAACGGACGGTGGGTGGCCCGGTTACCGGCCACCCACCGTCCGTTCGTCGGCTTACACGTCGTAGTACAGGGCGAACTCGTGCGGGGTCGGCCGTAGCCGGATCGGGTCGACCTCCTGGGTGCGCTTGAAGTCCACCCACGTCTCGATCAGGTCCGCGGTGAAGACGTCGCCGGCCAGCAGGTACTCGTGGTCGGCCTCCAGCGCGTCGAGTACCTCGGGCAGGCTGCCCGGCACCTGACCCACGCCCGCGTACTCCTCCGGCGGCAGCTCGTACAGGTCCTTGTCCACCGGCTCCGGCGGCTCGATCTTGTTGCGGACCCCGTCCAGGCCGGCCATCAGCATCGCGGCGAACGCCAGGTACGGGTTGGACGACGCGTCCGGTACCCGGAACTCGACCCGCTTGGCCTTCGGGTTGTTGCCGGTCACCGGGATCCGCGTGCACGCCGACCGGTTGCGCTGCGAGTACACCAGGTTGACCGGAGCCTCGAAGCCGGGCACCAGCCGCCGGTACGAGTTGACCGTCGGGTTGGTGAAGGCCAGCAGGCTCGGCGCGTGGTGCAGCAGCCCGCCGATGTACCAGCGCGCCATGTCGGACAGGCCGGCGTAGCCGGTCTCGTCGTAGAACAGCGGCGACCCGTCGAGCCACAGGCTCTGGTGGGTGTGCATGCCGGAACCGTTGTCACCGAACAACGGCTTCGGCATGAACGTCGCGGTGCGACCCGCCGCGTGCGCGGTGTTCTTCACGATGTACTTGAACAGCTGGACCTGGTCACCGGAGTGCAGCAGGGTGGAGAACCGGTAGTTGATCTCCGCCTGGCCGCCGGAACCCACCTCGTGGTGCGCCCGCTCCACGGTCAGGCCCGCCTCGATCAGGTGCCGGGTGATGGCGTCGCGCAGGTCCGCGGTCTGGTCCACCGGGGACACCGGGAAGTAGCCGCCCTTGGCGGCGATCTTGTGGCCGAGGTTGCGGCCACCCTCCTCGGCGCCGGTGTTCCAGGCGCCCTCCACCGAGTCGATGTGGTAGTAGCCGTGCTGGGTGGCGGTGTCGTAGCGGACCGAGTCGAACAGGTAGAACTCGGCCTCGGCGCCGAAGAACGCGGTGTCGGCGATGCCGCTGGCCGCCAGGTACGCCTCGGCCTTGCGGGCGATGTTGCGCGGGTCGCGGCTGTAGGGCTCACGGGTGAACGGGTCGTGGATGAAGAAGTTCAGCGCCACGGTCTTCTCCACCCGGAACGGGTCCACGAACGCCGTCGTCGGGTCGGGCAGCAGCAGCATGTCCGACTCGTGGATCTCCTGGAAACCCCGGATCGACGAGCCGTCGAAGGCCAGACCGTCGGTGAATACGCTGTCGTCGAACGACTCGACGGGTACGTTGAAGTGCTGCATGACTCCCGGCAGGTCGCAGAACCGGACGTCGACGAACTTCACGTCCTCTGCGGTCAGGTAACGCAACAGTTCCTCGGAGTTGCCGAACACGTGTCCTCCGTCGTCCGCAGGTGGTGCCGGGGCGCAGACTGCCCCAGACGCAGTACCAGAAGGCTATGTACCCACCGTTGCCTCACCGTATCCCGGATGTTTCGTCGGTGTTACGTGACCGACAAACAGCATCCGGCCCGGGGGCGGGCCGCGCCGTACCCGCCGGGGTGGGGATCGGCGCCGGACTCTATAGGCTGGCCTGATGACCGACAGGTCCGGCCGCGCGGCCCCGGAACGCCAGTCCACCGACCGGGGTGTCGCCGACGGCACACCCGAGCCGGGCACGCCGGCCGGCTACGGCAAGCGGTTCGTCGCGCTGTTGATCGACTGGATCCTGTGCCTGCTGCTCGGCGGCGTACTGGGCGTCCTGACCGGCGTGTTCACCGTGGGGCCGATCCGCGGGATCTGGGCCTATCCGGTACTCATCGCCGAGTACGCGTTCTTCGTCGGGCTGTTCGGGCAGACGGTCGGCATGCGACTGGCCAGGATCCGGTGCGTGTCCACCGGCGACCACGGCCCGCTGGGCATTCCCCGGGCGCTGCTGCGTGGTGTGCTGCTCTGCCTCGTCGTCCCGCCGCTGATCATCGGCGCGGGCGGCCG
>JBAUUM010000159.1:0-6793 GCA_049582705.1 Actinocatenispora sp. | reverse complement strand
ACGTTGCCCTGACCGCGCCGGTCGGACGGCCGGGCGGCCCGCACCGCCGCGCGCACGAGGCGCGCGGCGGGCAGGCGGTGTCCGGTCAGGACGTCAGCGACGTGCCCGGCAGGAAGGATCGGCGCCGCGTCTCGAACGCGGTCACGTCGGCCTCGTGCCGCAGGGTCAGGTCAATGTCGTCGAGGCCCTCCAGCAGCCTCCACCGGGTGAAGTCGTCCAGCGGAAAGTTCCACGTGTGGCCGCCGGCCCGTACCTCGCGGCTGGTCAGGTCGACCACGATCTGCGTGCCCGGGTCGTCCTCCACGAGGGTCCAGAGGACGTCCACGGCCTCCTGCGGCAACTGCGCCGGCACCAACCCGCCCTTGAGCGCGTTGCCCCGGAAGATGTCGCCGAACCGGGGGGCGATGACCGCCGCGAAGCCGTAGTTCTGCAGCGCCCACACGGCGTGCTCCCGGGACGATCCGGTGCCGAAGTCGGGGCCGGCCACCAGTACGGTGCCGTCCGCGTACTCGGGCCGGTTGAGCACGAAGTTCTCGTCCGAGCGCCAGGCGGAGAACAGCCCGTCGGCGAAGCCGGTACGGGTCACCCGCTTCAGGTACACCGCCGGGATGATCTGGTCGGTATCCACATTGGAACGCCGCAGCGGCACCCCGGTACCGGTGTGCACGGTGAACTTGTCCATCACGTCTCTCCCGTCTACAGGTCGGCCGGTGCGGCCAGCCGACCGACGACCGCGGTGGCGGCGGCGACCTGCGGGGACACCAGGTGGGTACGACCGCCGCGACCCTGCCGGCCCTCGAAGTTCCGGTTCGAGGTGGACGCCGAGCGCTGCCCCTCGGACAGCACGTCGGGATTCATGCCCAGGCACATGGAGCACCCGGCGAACCGCCACTCGGCGCCCGCCGCGGTGAAGACCTCGTGCAGCCCCTCGGCCTCGGCGGCCTCGCGGACCTTGGCGGAGCCCGGCACGACCATCATCCGTACCCCGTCGGCGACCCGGCGCCCGGCGAGTACGCCGGCGGCCGACCGCAGGTCCTCCAGCCGACCGTTGGTGCAGGAGCCGAGGAAGACCACGTCGACCGCGATGTCACGCAGCGGCGTACCGGCGGTCAGGTCCATGTACTCCAGGGCCCGTTCGGCGCCCGAGCGGTCCCCCGGGTCCTCGAACGTCGCCGGGTCCGGCACCCTGGCCGACAGGGGCGCGCCCTGGCCGGGGTTGGTGCCCCAGGTGACGAACGGTTCGACGGAGGCGGCGTCGATGCTGATCTCGGTGTCGAACTCCGCGTCGTCGTCGGTGGTCAGGCTCCGCCAGTACTCGACGGCGGCGTCCCAGTCGGCGCCCTGCGGCGCGTGCTGCCGGCCCTTGAGGTAGGCGAAGGTCGCCTCGTCGGGGGCCACCATGCCGGCCCGCGCGCCCCACTCGATCGACATGTTGCAGTTGGTCATCCGCGCCTCCATCGAGAGGTTGCGGATGGCCTCACCCCGGTACTCGACGATGTGGCCCTGCCCACCGCCGGTGCCGACCTGGGTGATCAGCGCCAGGATGAGGTCCTTGGCGGTGACCCCGTCACGCAGCTGCCCGGTCACGGTGACCGCCATGGTGCGCGGTCGGGTCTGCGGCAGGGTCTGGGTGGCGAGCACGTGCTCGACCTCGCTGGTGCCGATCCCGAAGGCGATGGAGCCGAAGGCGCCGTGCGTCGAGGTGTGCGAGTCGCCGCAGACGATGGTCATGCCCGGCTGGGTGACGCCCAGCTGTGGGCCGATCACGTGGACGATGCCCTGTTCGGCGTCGCCGAGCTGGTGCAGCGGCACGCCGAATTCGGCGCAGTTGCGTCGCAGCGTCTCCAACTGGGTACGGGAGACCGGGTCGGCGATGGTGAGCAGGTTGTCGGTGGGCGTGTTGTGGTCCTCGGTTGCCAGGGTCAGTTCCGGCCGCCGGACCCGGCGCCCGGCCAGCCGCAGACCGTCGAAGGCCTGCGGGCTGGTCACCTCGTGGACGAGGTGCAGGTCGATGTAGAGCAGGTCGGGTTCGCCCTCGGCGGACCGTACGACGTGCGCGTCCCAGATCTTCTCGGCGAGTGTGCGCCCCATCTCACTTCTCCCACGATATGGACTTCCCGAATGATGGGAGGTATGTTTCGTCTCGTGGGACAGAGTATCAGCGGTGTCGGCGTTCTCGACAAGGCCGTGACGATTCTTGAGGCGTGCGTGGACGGCGCGAGCCTGGCCGAGCTTGTCGACCGCACCAAACTTCCGAGAGCCACCGCTCACCGGTTGGCACAGGCACTGGAGACCCATCGCATGCTGGTCCGCGACCAGCAGGGCCGCTGGCGCCCGGGGCCGAGACTGGGCGAGCTCGCCAACTCCGCACCCGACGTGCTGCTGACCGCGGCACAGCCGGTGCTGACCGCGCTGCGGGACCAGAGCGGCGAAAGCGCACAGATGTATCTGCGGCGCGCCGACGAGCGACTCTGCGTGGCCGCCGCCGAGCGGGTCAGCGGCCTGCGCGACACCGTCCCGGTGGGCTCCGTGCTACCGATGACGGCCGGGTCCGCGGCGCAGATCCTGCTCGCCTGGGAGCCCCCCGAGGCGGTGCTGCCGCTGCTGCCGCGGTGCAAGTTCACCGCGCGCACGCTCGCCGAGGTCCGCCGCCGCGGCTGGGCGCAGAGCGTGGCCGAGCGGGAGGCCGGCGTGGCGTCGGTCTCCGCGCCGATCCGGGACCGGACCGGCCGGGTCATCGCCGCGGTCAGCGTGTCCGGGCCGATCGAACGACTCGGCCGGCGACCGGGCGACCGGCACGCGATGGCCGTGGTCCGCGGCGGTCAGCGGCTCTCCGGACTCTGAACAGCCAATTCGCCGTACGGGAACCCGCCATCAGGCGGGTTCCCGTTTCCTCGTGCGCAGATATTCGGGGATGACCGCATTGTCCACGTTGTGAAATCCCCCTAAGATAACGATCCTCATCTATTCGCCGAAAGCTGGCGAATTACGACCGATCGCGACAGGGCGGTCGGCGGGAATGGGGAGGACATATGACACGACGTCTGGTCAGGGCTCTGGCTGCCGGAGCCTTCGCCGCCGCGGCGGTGGCCGGCGTTACCGCACCGGCCGCAGCCGCTCCGGCGCGTACTGCGCCGTCGGCCACGGTCGACTTCTCCGGCACGGTGGCGCTCAGCAACTGCTCCGGCTCGATCGTCCGCGTGCCGAGTGCGGCGGACACCGACCCGGCTCTCATCCTGACCAACGGACACTGCATCGAAACCGGCTTCCCCTCGGCCGGAGAGGTGATCGTCGACCAGCCGTCGTCGCGCACCTTCTCCGTGCTCGGCTCCGACGGAAGCGACCTCGGTTCGATCACCGCCAGCAAGGTCGCGTACTCCACGATGACCGACACGGACGTGACCCTCTACCAGTTGACCAGCACGTACGCCGACATCCAGTCGGAGTTCGGCATCAGCGCGCTGTCCCTGGAGACGACCCACCCCAGCCAGGGCACGGACATCCGCGTGGTGTCCGGGTACTGGAAGACGATCTACTCGTGCAACATCGACGGGTTCGCCTACCAGGTCAAGGAAGGCGAGTGGACCTGGAAGGACTCGGTGCGCTACACGCAGCCGTGCCAGGTCATCGGCGGCACGTCCGGCTCTCCGGTGGTCAACGCTGACACCGGCACGGTCGTCGCGGTCAACAACACGACCAACGAGAACGGCGAGCAGTGCACCCTGAACAACCCGTGCGAGGTTGACGAGGGCGGCAACGTCACCGTTCACGAGGGCACCGGGTACGCGGAGGAGACGTACATCCTGGCCAGCTGCATCACCGGCAGCACGGTCAACCTGGATGACCCCAACTGTCAGCTCCCGCGTCCCTGACGCCCACGCACCACCCCGGACCGGCCGGTCGTCCGCATACCCGCGGCGGCCGGCCGGTTCCGTCCGTACCGGTGGTGCGGCCGCGTCGGTGGTGCGGCGTACCGGTGGTGCGGCCGCGCCGGTGCGGCGGTCAGGGCTTCGTCGCGCGCGGCACGGTCAGATCCGGAAAGTCGAGCCGCGCGTCGAGCAGCGCGTCGAACGCGTCGTAGCGCAGGTCCGTCGGGGACGCGACGTGCAGTGCGTCACGCAGGGCGATCACCGACCGTTCGGCGAGACCCGCGTAGTCGGGAAACCGCGGCACCATGCTGAAGCTCCAGTTGTGGTTCCGGTACGGGCCGTGCCACCAACTGTTGCGGGGATGCGACCAGCCCGACGCAGTGAGGACGCGCTCGTCCTCGATGGACAGCTGCCGGTGCGGCGGCAACACCGCGTTCCCGGCCGTCTCGGCCCAGATCCCGCCCTCGATGTCCCCCAGGTACTGCACGTAGCAGGCGTCCTCGCGGTGGTCGCTGAGTACGAGAACGGGTTGCTCGCCGCGCAACTGGCCCAGTGCCAGAATGAGTTGCGCGGTGAGTGTCGACCAATCGACTGCCACGACAGCGCCTCCCACCACGGTGCCCGGGGTTCGTGGGCACGGTGCGTCCTCGGCGCATTGTGTCGCAGTAGCGCAAGCGACGCCGATCATCGATCGGGCACGAAAAAGGGCGGCCCTCGAAAGGACCGCCGAACCGCACCGCCGAATCCCTGGACCGGGCCGGGGATTCCCGGCGCGGGCGCGGGGCCGCACGCCCGGGAAACGAAGTGATCCCGGTCCGCGGAGAACGCGGACCGGGATCGTTCGATCGTGTAGCCCCGACCGGATTCGAACCGGCGCCGCCGCCTTGAGAGGGCGGTGTCCTAGGCCGCTAGACGACGGGGCCTCAGGTGCGCCTCAGTGTAGGCGATGCGGCCGTTGCGCCCTGCGCCGGCCTGGCCGGATCGAGCCGTGCCCCGTCCGCGGACGAGGGTCAGCCACCCTCGTTGTCCGCCACGTACTCCAGCAGGGCCGTCTCGACCTGTGGGTAGGTGCCCTGGTCGAGCAGTTCCGTCATCACGAAGGCGTCCACATCGGGGATGTTCGCGAGGCTGTCGCCCACCATCGTCGCGATCCGGATCGCGGTGGACGAGTCACCACCGAGCGCGTAGAAGTCGGCCGTCGGCGACGGTGGATCGCCGAGGACGGCGTGCCACGCCGCCGCGAGCACGTCTTTCGGGTCCGCATCGGTCGACATTTCGTGACTATAGAGGCGCATCCATCGAAACCGCCACAGGCATTCGCAGTGGCCGCGCGGGCTCGTAAAGAGACAAAGTCCGATCGACGCCATCTGGGACGTCCTGTGAGGTAGCGCACGCCGATCCCGTGTACTAACGTCGGCCGAAGCGGACGCTTCACCTGCAACGGTGTCAAAACTCACCGCCCTCCGGTGTCGCGCCCTCCGGTCGGTCTGTCCACCGTGGACGAGTGTGCCCACGTCGGACGGCCGGCGTTGTGCGGTGCAGTCAGGTCTGGTGTTCGACTGGGAGGGGAGGTGACCATGCTCTACCACACCCCAGGCGCCGGGCTCATCAGTGAGGCCGCGGCTGCCAAGAACGCGGCAGCGGCGAAGAAGTAGCCGACGACCGTCGGCCAGGACCGGGGCTCCGCGGATGGCCACGGAACTCCGCGGGGCCCCGACATCCTCAGGTCCGCGACACCGGTACGGTCGTCCACTCCCTCGCCCCATCAGCGGGCCCGCCGCGGCTACGGCACGGTGATCCGGCGCAGGCAGCCGTCGACGAGCGCGCGTACGTGCTCGTCGCTGAGAAAGGCCCCGTCGTAGGTCACCGTGACCGTCGGGGCGTCCGGGTCGAGGACGAACTGGAAGCTGGCCTCACCGGGACGCACCACGATCTGCGGCAGCCCCGCACCGAGGAACTCGCGCGCCGGCAGCCCGGCGAACTCCGTCAGCGGCGCACGTGGCGTCTCCACGGCCAGTACCACGGGCGCAATCATGTCGCGATCGACTCCGCCGTCGGTCAGCAGGCCCACCACCTCCTCGAACGGCAGCCGCTGGTGCCGCAGCGCGTCCCGGAACACGGTCTTGACCTCGCGCACGACGTCCCCATACCGCTGGTCCGCGCCGCGCAGCCGCAGCAGTACCGTCTGCGCCAGCGGTCCGATCGTGCGCCGAAGCCCCGCGCCGAGGCGGTTCTCCGACGCGGTCGCGCAACACAGGTCACCGGTGCCGTACGCCTCCGCCAGCGTGCCGAGGACCGCGGCGGTGACGAGTACGAACGGTGTGGCCCGTCGCGCGGCGGACCCGGTGGTGAGCGCGTCGCCCAACCCGGGCGCGGCGATCTCCACCCGCCGCCCGTCCGGCTGCCATTCCCCGTCCGGCCGCCGGTCGCCGAGCTGGACCACGGGATAGTCGGCCAGGGCGTCGGCCCAGTACGTCCGGTCGCCCGCGAGCCGCGCCTCGTCCGCCGACATGGCCGTGAAGTACGAGGTGTGCCCGAACTCGACGGCCGCACCCGCGTACGCGCGGGCCAGGTCCTCCACCACCACCCAGTTCGACTGCAGATCGCAGACCAGCCGGTGCATCGTGACGAGCAGTACGTTGCGCTGCCCGCCGTCGGTGAGCAGATCCACCCGCACCAGCGGGGTGCCGTCCAGCGCGAACGGCTCCTGGTAGGGCCGCATGACGGCCTCGTTGAGCGCATCGCGGTCCGCGAAGACCCCGGTGGGCACCGTCGTCACCGCCAGCGTCGACGGCACCGTGGTCGGGACGACGTCGAGGTCGTCGCCCCGGGCGAGGAACCCGGCCCGGAGCAGTTCGTGGCCCTGCTGGACCGTCCTGACCGCCTCGTCGAGGCGGGCCGGGTCGATCGGGCCGTCGATCTCC
>JBAUUM010000158.1:0-8621 GCA_049582705.1 Actinocatenispora sp. | reverse complement strand
GACCGGACGGGACCAGGGGCGGACACGCGAAACGGGCCGCCGGGGACACACGGTCCCCGGCGGCCCGTTGCTGGCGCCGTCGCCGGCCAGGCCGGCAGTTCAGCGGCCGAGACCGCCACGAGCACGTCGGCGGCCGGAGCCGCCGACGGTCGCGTCAGCGGCCGAAACCGCCCAGGTCGTAGTCGTCCAGCGGCACTGCCTGCCCGCTGGCCGGACCGAACCCGTAGTCGGTGTCGCCGTACCCGGTCATCGAGTACACCTGGGCCTTCGCCTCCTCGGTCGGCTCGACCCGGATGTTGCGGTACTTGGAGATACCGGTACCGGCCGGGATGAGCTTACCGATGATGACGTTCTCCTTGAGGCCGATGAGCGAGTCGCTGCGCGCCTCGATCGCCGCCTCGGTGAGGACCCGGGTGGTCTCCTGGAAGGACGCCGCCGACAACCACGACTCGGTGGCCAGCGATGCCTTCGTGATACCCATCAGCACCGGACGGGCCGAGGCCGGCTCGCCGCCCTCGGAGACCAGCCGACGGTTCTCACCCTCGAAGTTGGCCCGCTCGACCGGAGCACCGGGCAGGAACTCGGTGGCACCGGAGTCGATGACGATGACCCGCTTCAGCATCTGCCGGACGATGATCTCGATGTGCTTGTCGTGGATCAGCACACCCTGCGCCCGGTAGACCGCCTGGACCTGGTCGACCAGGTGCAGCTGCACCGACCGGGGTCCGAGGATGCGCAGCAGCTCGTGCGGGTCGATGGTGCCCTCGACGAGCTTCTCGCCGACGCCGACCCGCTCGCCGTCCTGGATGCGCAGGCGGGTACGACGCGGGATCTTGTCGTAGACGATCTCCTCGCTGCCGTCGTCCGGCACGACGATGATCTTCCGCGACTTCTCGCCCTCTTCGATCCGGACCCGACCGGCGGACTCGGCGATGGGCGCCTTGCCCTTCGGGACCCGGGCCTCGAAGATCTCCTGGACACGCGGCAGACCCTGGGTGATGTCGTCACCCGCCACACCACCGGTGTGGAAGGTACGCATCGTCAGCTGGGTGCCGGGCTCACCGATGGACTGGGCGGCGATGATGCCGACCGCCTCACCGATGTCGACCAGGTGACCGGTCGGCAGCGAACGGCCGTAGCAGTGCGCGCAGACCCCCAGCCGGGACTCACAGGTGAGTACCGACCGCACCTTGACGCTCTTGACGCCGCCGGCGACCAACCGGTCCACCAGCGGGCCACCGACGTCGGTGTTCCGGGTGGCGATCAGGTTGCCCTCGGTGTCGTGCACGTCCTCGGCGAGCGACCGGGCGAACACGCTGGTCTCCACGTGCTCGTCCTTGACCAGGACGCCGTCGACCTCGTTCGAGACGGTCATCGGGACGGCCCGCTCGGTGGCGCAGTCCTCCTCGCGGATGATCACGTCCTGGGAGACGTCGACCAGCCGCCGGGTCAGGTACCCGGAGTCCGCGGTACGCAGCGCGGTGTCGGCCAGACCCTTGCGGGCGCCGTGCGTGGCGATGAAGTACTCCAGCACGGAGAGACCCTCGCGGTAGCTCGACTTGATCGGCCGCGGGATGATCTCGCCCTTCGGGTTGGCCACCAGGCCACGGATCGCGGCGATCTGGCGGAGCTGGAGCATGTTGCCCCGGGCCCCGGAGTTGATCATCTTCCACAGCGTGTTCTCCTGCGGAAGCGCCTGCTCCATGTCCTTGGCGACCTCGTTCGTCGCCTTGGTCCAGATCTCGATCAGCTCGCCACGCCGTTCCTCCGCGGTCATCAGACCACGCTGGTACTGCTTGTCGACCTGAGCCGCGTCCTTCTCGTACCGCTCCAGGATCGCCTGCTTGTTCGGCGGGTTCACCACGTCGTCGATACCGATGGTCAGCCCGGACCAGGTGGCCCAGTGGTAGCCGGCCTCCTTCAGCGCGTCCAGCGTCGCCGCCAGCAGCACCTTGGGCGCCCGCTCGGCCAGGTCGTTGACGATGGCCGAGAGCTGACCCTTGCGGATCTCGTAGTTCACGAACGGGTAGTCCGTGGGCAGGGTCTCGTTGAACAGCACCCGACCGAGCGTGGTCTCCAACGTGATCCGCTCACCCGGCTGCCAGTCCTCGGGCGCCTGCCACGGCTCGGCACCGACGCCGTTCTCGACCGACGGGAGGTCCCGCAGCCGGATCCGGACCGGGGCCTGCAGGTGCAGATCGCCCGCGTCGTACGCCATCCGGGCCTCGGACTCGGAGGAGAAGACCCGGCCCTCACCCTTCGCACCCTCGGTGCGGTGCGTCAGGTGGTACAGGCCGATGATCATGTCCTGCGAGGGCATGGTGACCGGCTTGCCGTCCGACGGCTTCAGGATGTTGTTCGAGGACAGCATCAGGATGCGCGCCTCGGCCTGCGCCTCGGTGGACAGCGGTACGTGCACCGCCATCTGGTCACCGTCGAAGTCGGCGTTGAACGCCGCGCAGACCAGCGGGTGCAGCTGGATCGCCTTGCCCTCGATCAGCTGCGGCTCGAAGGCCTGGATGCCGAGACGGTGCAGGGTCGGTGCCCGGTTGAGCAGCACCGGGTGCTCGGAGATGACCTCTTCGAGCACGTCCCACACGGCGGTGCGGCCACGCTCCACCATCCGCTTCGCGGACTTGATGTTCTGCGCGTGGTTCAGGTCCACGAGCCGCTTCATCACGAATGGCTTGAACAGCTCCAGCGCCATGTACCGCGGCAGGCCGCACTGGTGCAGCTTCAGCCGGGGGCCGACCACGATGACCGAACGGCCCGAGTAGTCGACGCGCTTGCCCAGCAGGTTCTGCCGGAACCGGCCCTGCTTGCCCTTGAGCATGTCGGACAGCGACTTGAGCGGCCGGTTACCGGGACCGGTGACCGGGCGACCACGGCGGCCGTTGTCGAACAGCGCGTCGACGGCCTCCTGGAGCATCCGCTTCTCGTTGTTGACGATGATCTCGGGCGCACCGAGGTCGATCAGCCGCTTCAACCGGTTGTTCCGGTTGATGACCCGGCGGTACAGGTCGTTCAGGTCGCTGGTGGCGAACCGGCCACCGTCGAGCTGCACCATCGGGCGCAGGTCCGGCGGGATCACCGGGACGCAGTCCAGCACCATGCCCAGCGGGCTGTTGCGGGTGTTCTGGAACGCCGCGACGACCTTCAGCCGCTTCAGGGCACGAATCTTGCGCTGGCCCTTGCCGGAACGGATCGTCTCGCGCAGGTTCTCGGCCTCGGCGTCGAGGTTGAGGTTCTCCAGCAGCGCCTTGATCGCCTCGGCGCCCATGCCGCCCTCGAAGTACTCGCCGAACCGGTCGCGCAGCTCCCGGTACAGGAGCTCGTCCGGAACCAGCTGCTTCGCGTCGAGCTTCCGGAAGGTCTCCAGCACCTCGTCCAGCCGGTCGATCTCGCGCTGGGCGCGGTCACGCAGCTGGCGCATCTCGCGCTCGCCGGACTCCTTGACCTTGCGGCGGACGTCGCTCTTGGCGCCCTCGGCCTCCAGCTCGGCCAGATCGGTCTCGAGCTTCTTGGCGCGGGTGTCGACGTCGGCGTCGCGACGGTTCTCGAGCTGCCGCTTCTCCGCGCCCAGCTCGTTCTCGATGGTCGACAGGTCGCGGTGCCGGGCCTCGGCGTCCACCTTCGTCACCACGTACGCGGCGAAGTAGATGATCTTTTCGAGGTCCTTCGGCGCGATGTCCAGCAGATAGCCGAGGCGGCTCGGCACGCCCTTGAAGTACCAGATGTGCGTGACGGAGGCGGCCAGCTCGATGTGGCCCATCCGCTCACGACGCACCTTGGCACGGGTCACCTCGACGCCGCAGCGCTCACAGATGATGCCCTTGAACCGGACGCGCTTGTACTTGCCGCAGTAGCACTCCCAGTCCCGGGTCGGCCCGAAGATCTTCTCGCAGAAGAGGCCGTCCTTCTCGGGCTTGAGGGTGCGGTAGTTGATCGTCTCGGGCTTCTTGACCTCGCCATGCGACCACTGCCGAATGTCATCGGCGCTGGCCAGGCCGATCCGCAGCTCGTCGAAGAAGTTCACGTCGAGCACTTGTGGTCAGTCCCCTTTGGGTTGTGGCCGAACGGTGTGCACTCCGCCCGGCCGGTGGTATCGGCCGCTGTCCTTCGGGGTACGTGCCGGGCGCGGCGCTGACCGCGCCCGGCACAACCACTCAGACCTGATGCTTCGCTCCGGTGTCCAGCACCGGCGCTCACACCTCTTCGACGCTGCTCGGCTCGTGCCTAGACAGGTCGATACCCAGTTCCTCAGCTGCGCGGAACACCTCGTCGTCGTTGTCCTTCATCTCCAGCGTCACGCCGTCGGACGAGAGCACCTCGACGTTGAGACACAGAGACTGCAGTTCCTTGAGCAGAACCTTGAAGGACTCCGGGATACCCGGTTCCGGGATGTTCTCGCCCTTGACGATCGCCTCGTACACCTTGACCCGGCCGACGACATCGTCGGACTTGATGGTCAACAGCTCCTGCAGCGCGTACGCGGCGCCGTAGGCCTGCATGGCCCAGCACTCCATCTCGCCGAACCGCTGGCCACCGAACTGCGCCTTACCACCCAGCGGCTGCTGGGTGATCATCGAGTACGGGCCGGTGGAGCGGGCGTGGATCTTGTCGTCCACCAGGTGGTTCAGCTTGATGATGTAGATGTAGCCGACCGCGATCGGGTCCGGGAACGGCTCGCCGGACCGGCCGTCGAAGAGCTTGGTCTTGCCGCTCTTGTCGACCAGCTGGGTGCCGTCCCGGTTGGGCAGGGACGCGTCCAGCATCCCGGCGATCTCCTCCTCGCGGGCGCCGTCGAACACCGGCGTCGCGAGGTTGGTGTCCGGCTCGGACTTGTCCGCGCCGATCGAGGCCAGCGACTTCTTCCACGCGGTCTCGACGCCGTCGAGGTTCCAGCCGTTCTTCGCCAGCCAGCCCAGGTGGGTCTCCAGGACCTGACCGACGTTCATCCGGCTCGGCACACCCAGCGGGTTGAGCACGATGTCGACCGGCGTGCCGTCCGACAGGAACGGCATGTCCTCCGGCGGCAGGATCTTGGAGATGACGCCCTTGTTGCCGTGCCGGCCCGCGAGCTTGTCACCGTCCTGGATCTTGCGCTTCTGCGCCACGTACACCCGGACCAGCTCGTTCACACCGGGCGACAACTCGTCGTCGTCGTCGCGGCTGAACGTGCGGACCCCGATCACGGTGCCGGACTCGCCGTGCGGAACCTTCAGCGAGGTGTCCCGGACCTCCCGGGCCTTCTCACCGAAGATCGCGCGCAGCAGGCGCTCCTCGGGGGTCAGCTCCGTCTCGCCCTTCGGCGTGACCTTGCCGACCAGGATGTCGCCGTCACGGACCTCGGCGCCGATCCGGATGATGCCGCGCTCGTCGAGATCGGCGAGCATCTCCTCGGAGACGTTCGGGATGTCCCGGGTGATCTCCTCCGGACCGAGCTTGGTGTCGCGGGCGTCGACCTCGTGCTCCTCGATGTGGATCGAGGAGAGCACGTCCTCCTGCACCAGACGCTGGCTCAGGATGATCGCGTCCTCGTAGTTGTAGCCCTCCCACGGCATGAACGCGACGAGCAGGTTCTTGCCGAGCGCCATCTCACCTTCGTCGGTGCACGGACCGTCGGCGATGACCTGACCGGCCTCCACCCGCTGACCCTCGTCCACGACGGGACGCTGGTTGACGCAGGTGCCGGAGTTGGACCGACGGAACTTGTGCAGCAGATAGGTGCGGCGGTGGCCGTCGTCCTGGTGCACCGTCACGTAGTCGGCGCACAGGTCCTCGACGACACCCGGCTCCTCGGCGACCACGACGTCACCGGCGTCGACCGCGGCACGGTACTCCATGCCGGTGCCGACCAGCGGCGCCTCGGCCTTGACCAGCGGCACGGACTGACGCTGCATGTTCGCGCCCATCAGTGCGCGGTTCGCGTCGTCGTGCTCCAGGAACGGGATCATCGCGGTGCCGACGGAGACCATCTGCCGCGGCGAGACGTCCATGTAGTCCACGATGGACGGACCGACGGCCTCGAACTCGCCGCCCTTACGACGGACCAGCACGGTGCTCTCGGCGAACGATCCGTCCCCCGCCAGCGGCGCATTGGCCTGGGCGATGACGAACCGGTCCTCCTCGTCCGCGGTCAGGTACTGCACCTCGTCGGTGACCTTGCCGTCGACCACCTTGCGGTACGGCGTCTCGATGAACCCGAACGGGTTGACCCGCGCGAACGCGGACAGCGCGCCGATCAGGCCGATGTTCGGACCCTCCGGGGTCTCGATCGGGCACATCCGGCCGTAGTGCGACGGGTGGACGTCACGGACCTCCATGCCGGCCCGGTCCCGGGACAGACCGCCCGGACCCAGCGCGGACAGACGCCGCCGGTGGGTCAGACCCGAGAGCGGGTTGGTCTGGTCCATGAACTGGGACGACTGGCTGGTGCCGAAGAACTCCTTGATCGCGGCCACGACGGGCCGGATGTTGATCAGGGTCTGCGGCGTGATCGCCTCGACGTCCTGGGTGGTCATCCGCTCCCGGACGACCCGCTCCATGCGGGACAGGCCGACCCGGACCTGGTTCTGGATGAGTTCACCGACGGTGCGCACGCGGCGGTTGCCGAAGTGGTCGATGTCGTCGGCGTCGTAGCCCTCTTCGGCCGTGTGCAACCGGCAGAGGTACTCGATGGTGCCCACGACGTCGTCCTCGGTCAGCACACCGGTGGTGACCGGAACCTCGAGCTCCAGCTTCTTGTTGACCTTGTAGCGACCGACCTTCGCGAGGTCGTAACGCTTCGGGTTGAAGAAGAGGTTGTCGAGCAGCGTCTGCGCGTTCTCCCGCGTCGGCGGCTCACCCGGCCGAAGCTTGCGGTAGATGTCCAGCAGCGCCTCGTCCTGGCCGCCGATGTGGTCCTTCTCCAGCGTGGCCAGCATGATCTCGGACCAGCTGAACCGCTCGCGGATCTGCTCGTTCGTCCAGCCGATGGCCTTGAGCAGGACGGTGACGGCCTGCCGACGCTTGCGGTCGATGCGCACGCCGGCGGTGTCGCGCTTGTCGATGTCGAACTCCAGCCAGGCACCCCGACTCGGGATGACCTTGACGCTGGAGACGTCGCGGTCCGAGGTCTTGTCGGGCTGCTTGTCGAAGTAGACACCCGGCGAACGGACCAACTGGGACACGACGACACGCTCGGTGCCGTTGATGATGAACGTGCCCTTGTTCGTCATCATCGGGAAGTCACCCATGAACACGGTCTGGCTCTTGATCTCGCCAGTGGTGTGGTTGGTGAACTCCGCGGTGACGAACAGCGGCGCGCAGTAGGTGAGGTCCTTCTCCTTACATTCTTCGATCGACGCCTTCACCTCGTCGAACCGCGGGTTCGAGAAGGAAAGCGACATGGTGCCGGAGAAGTCCTCGATCGGACTGATCTCCTCCAGGATCTCCGCAAGCCCACATCGCGCGGCGGATTCATCGGCACTGCGGGCACGCCAAGCCTCGTTCCCGACCAGCCAGTCGAACGTCTCGTTCTGGATGGCGAGGAGGTTGGGTACCTCGAGGTGTTCGGTGATCCTGCCGAATGAGACTCGGCGGGGAGCATATGCACTCGTGGTCAGGGTCTTCGCAGGGCGGGAAGCTGCCAAGATGCGTCCTTCCGAGGACCTGTCAGCGACGGCCGTTTCGCGCGCACCCCGAACGACTCCCCAAAAATTGCCCATACGTCACTGGCAGATCCAGCAACAACCAGACAATCTTGGCGAGCTCAATGTCAGAAGGCAGCGCAAACTAGCAGTGTAGCTGAAGGGCACACCGCTGTCCAGGGCAGGCCGCACGGCGCCTCGGAACCCACTCCAGAACAGCTCTGGACACCCGATACCACCCTTGACGCGGCCGGCCGCCGCGCGAACGCGGAGGCAGCTAGAGATCAGCGTGCCCGTCTGGCGCTGGGTCGTCAAGGGCTGGCGCGCGGTCAACATGGCCAGAACGTCACAGAAGCTCACGCTACTGGAGTCATCACGGGCGACAAACCAGCCCAGACCTGGCCTTTTCGTCCTGGCAGTCAGGCCGCGACGACCTTGGTGACCTTCCAGCTGTCACCCGACCGCGACATGGTCATCACGACCCTGTTCTGGTCCACCTTCTGGCCGTCGATGTTGGAGTTCTGCCGGTACTGGTTGACGTAGAGGAGCAGGACGACCGTATCTGGAGTGGCGGAAACCACACCTGTCGCGGACACCGTGGCCCGTACGACGGCCTTCTCCTTGGTCGCGCTCGCCTTCAGGTCGTGCGTGCTCGCCGCGTACTGCTTGGCGAAGGCCCCACCCGTGTACTGCTTGCCCCGGGCGACGCTCGCGTCGTAGCTGCGGTAGTCGTACGACAGGATCGCCGGCGCCGCCGCCTGGGCCGCGGCCGCCGCACCGGTACGCGCCGCGTTGGCCGCGTCACCGTCGCCGCTCACCCGCCACAGCCAGATCGTGCCCGCGACCACCAGCAGGGTCAGCGTCAGCAGTCCGGTCGCGGTGGCCCGCAATACCGTCAGCCGCCGGCGGTCCCGTCGTTCCGCCTCGGCCCGGGAACGCCCGGACCGCTTCGCGGACCGCCCGTCGCCGCCGGAGCCACCGGGCCGCCGC
>JBAUUM010000157.1:0-9460 GCA_049582705.1 Actinocatenispora sp. | reverse complement strand
CGGCCGGTGGCCGAGGAGGCCGGCCGCGCCGAGCTGGCCCGTTACTGGGGCGTCGACTCGCTGCCGGGCGGTGCCGGCCGGGACGCCGCGGAGATGCTCGCCGCGGCTGCGGTCGGTCAGCTGTCCGGCCTGGTCGTGGGTGGCGTGGACCCGGGCGACCTGCCCGACCCGGCCGCCGCCGAGCAGGCGCTGGAGGCCGTCGGCTTCCTGGTGTCGCTGGAGATGCGGAACAGCTGGGTCGCGCAGCACGCCGACGTCGTACTGCCGGTGGCCCCGGTCGCCGAGAAGTCGGGCAGCTTCCTGAACTGGGAGGGCCGACTGCGCATCTTCGAGGCTGCGCTGCCGACCGGTGCGATGACCGACGCCCGGGTGCTCGACGCGGTCGCCGGCGAGATGGGCGTCCGACTGGGCACCGGTGACCCACGTCGGGTCCGGGCCGAACTGGCCGGCCTGCCGGCGCACGAGGTGCGTCCGGCTCCGCCGAACTTCCCGGCCACCGAGCCGTCGGCCCCGAAGTCCGGGCAGGCGCTGCTGTCCACCTGGCACCACCTGCTTGACCTGGGCAGCCTCCAGGACGACGCGGAGTTCCTCGCGGGCACCGCCCGTCGGGCGGTCGTCCGGATGTCCGCCGCCACCGCGGCGGAGATCGGGGCCGAGGCCGGGGCGCGGGTCACCGTGTCCACCGGCCGGGGCGCGATCACCCTGCCGCTGCGGATCACCGAGATGCCGGACCGGGTGGTCTGGGTCCCGACGAACTCGGTGGGCAGCACCGTACGACGCACGCTGGGCACGGACGCCGGCGCGGTGGTCGGCATCGCGGTTGCCGGGGACGCCGCGGCGGACGGCACCGAACGCACGCAACCGCCGGGGCCACTGCTCGCACAGCAGCAGACCGGAGAGCGTAACGAGGAGGAACAGTGAGCACCTCCGATCTCGCGGGGCTCGCCACGGGTGGCCAGCCGGCCGGGTTCGGGCACGACATCTGGTGGCTGGTGCTGGCGAAGGTCGTCGTCTGCTTCGCCATCCTCATGGTGTTGACCCTGTTCGCGATCATGCTCGAACGCAAGGTCATCGGCGCGATGCAGGTCCGGCCCGGACCGAACCGGCATGGCCCGGGCGGCTGGCTGCAGAGCCTCCTGGACGGCCTGAAGCTGCCGTTCAAGGAAGAGATCGTCCCCAAGATGGCGGACAAGGTGGTGTACTTCATCGCCCCGGTCATCTCGGGTGCGGTGGCGTTCCTGTCGTTCGCGGTGATCCCGTTCGGGCCGAAGGTGAGCGTCTTCGGCCACTCGACGATGCTGCAGGTCGCCGACGTTCCGGTCGCGGTGCTGGTGATCCTCGCGTCGTCCTCGATGGCGGTGTACGGCACGGTGCTGGCGGGCTGGTCGTCCGGCTCGTCCTGGCCGCTGCTGGGCGGCATGCGCGCGGCGGCGCAGATGATCTCGTACGAGGTCGCGATGGGCCTGTCGATGGTCGCGGTGTTCATGACCGCGCACTCGATGTCCACGTCGGAGATCGTCGCGGGGCAGGCGCACGGCACGCCGTTCTCGTTCTTCGGCCTGTTCGAGACCGCGGTGCCCAGCTGGTACTTCATCCCGCTGCTGCCGAGCTTCGTCATCTACTTCATCTCGGCGCTGGGTGAGGCGAACCGGACACCGTTCGACCTGCCGGAGGGCGAGTCGGAGCTGACCGGTGGCTACCTGACCGAGTACTCGTCGTTCAAGTTCGCCATGTTCTACCTGGCCGAGTACATCGCGATGATCACGATCTCGGCACTGTGCGTGACGCTGTTCTTCGGCGGCTGGCGCGCCCCGTGGCCGATCTCGCTGTGGAGCGGCGCCAACACCGGCTGGGTTCCGGTGATCTGGTTCCTGGCCAAGACGATCCTGTTCATGGCGGTCCTGGTGTGGATCCGCGCCACGTTGCCGAAGGTCCGCTACGACCAGCTGATGAAGCTCGGCTGGAAGGTCCTGATGCCGGTCAACCTGGTGTGGATCCTGGTGCTCGCCGGGCTGCGGGTCGCCGCCCAGAACGCCAGCAGCACCCGGTACCTGGTGCTGGCCGGCATCGTGGTGACCGTGCTGCTGCTCGTCCTGCTGTGGCCGGGCAAGGAAGACGACAAGAAGGCCGCCGAGCCCGAACCCGACCTGGGTATGGGCGGCTACCCGGTGCCGCCGATCGACCTGGTGGTGCCGCCGAACCCGCGGTTGAAGCGGCTGGAGGCCGAGCGGGTGACCAAGGAACCGGTCAGGACCGGGGCCGGCACCGGTGAGTCCGGTGCCGCCGGTTCGGAATCCGGCAGCGCCGGCAGTGCCGGACCGTCCGGCAGCGCCGGCAAGGAGGAGTGAGTCGTGTTCGAACCCATCAAGGGTTTCGGGGTCTCGTTCGCGAACATGTTCAAGCCGCATGTGACCGAGAAGTACCCGGAGAAGCCGAGGCCGACGGCGCCCCGCTACCACGGTCGGCACATCCTGAACCGGCACCCCGACGGGCTGGAGAAGTGCGTCGGCTGCGAGCTGTGCGCGTGGGCCTGCCCGGCCGACGCGATCTACGTGGAGGGCGCCGACAACACCGACGAGGAGCGCTACTCGCCCGGTGAGCGGTACGCCGGCACGTACCAGATCAACTACCTGCGGTGCATCTTCTGCGGGTTGTGCATCGAGGCGTGCCCGACCCGGTCGTTGACCATGAGCAACGAGTACGAACTGGCCAACGACAGCCGGCAGGACCTGATCTTCACCAAGGAGCAGCTGCTCGCGCCGCTGCTGCCCGGCATGGAGCAGCCGCCGCACCCGATGCGGTTGGGCGGGTCCGAGCAGGACTACTACGTCGACGCGCTGGCCAACCCGGGCATGTCGGCGGGTGCCGAGCACTCGCCGCAGCAGATCTCGGAGGCGGCGCTCGCCCAGGGCGCCACCAAGGTGTCCACCTCGGACGAGGCGTCGGACGCCGAGAGCGCGACGATCTCGAAGTCGGGAGGCGCCCGATGACCGCGCAGCTGCTGTCCCACCCGCTGGCGACCCATCTGCTCGCCGCCGCCGGCGGCCCCGGGGCGATGGGCACCGGCGAGAAGGTGGCGTTCTGGATCCTCGGCATCATCGCGCTGGGTTGCGCGATCGCCATGGTCGCCGCCCGCAACGCGATCCACTCGGCGCTGTTCCTCGTGGTGACGATGTTCTGCCTCGGGATCTTCTACATCATCGAGGCCGGGCCGTTCATCGGCATGGCCCAGATCATCGTGTACACCGGCGCGATCATGATGCTGTTCCTGTTCGTGCTGATGCTGGTCGGCCGGGACGTGTCGGACTCGCTGATCGAGACGCTGCGCGGCCAGCGCACCGCCGGCATCCTGGTCGGCCTCGGTCTCGCCGGCCTGCTCGGCGCCGGCATCGCCCGGTCGCTCGGCGCGGTCGACGCGAAGGGTCTGGGCGCGGCGAACGGTGAGCACGGCGGCAACGTGCCGGGCCTGGCCGCGCTGCTGTTCACCCGGTACGTGTTCGCCTTCGAGGTGACCAGCGCGCTGCTGATCACCGCCGCGGTGGGCGCGATGATCCTGGCGCACGTGGAGCGCTCCGGCGAGAAGCGCACCCAGAAGGAACTGTCCCGGGCGCGCTTCGCCGAGGGCAGCTACCCGGCGCCGAAGGCGGGACCGGGCGTGTTCGCGCTCAGCAACTCGGTCGCCACCCCGGCGCTGCTGCCGGACGGCACCAAGTCGGGGCGCAGCATCTCGGCGACGGTCCCGGTGCGGGAGCTCACCGCCGAGGAGATCCGCCCGAAGGACACGCTGACGGGAGACGACAAGTGAGCCCGACCTACTACCTGGTGCTGTCCGCGGCGCTGTTCTGTGTCGGCGCGGTCGGTGTCCTGATCCGGCGCAACGCGATCGTGGTGTTCATGTGCGTGGAGCTGATGCTCAACGCCGCGAACCTGTCGCTGGTCACGTTCTCCCGGATCAACGGCACGCTCGACGGTCAGATCATGGCGTTCTTCGTGATGGTGGTGGCGGCTGCCGAGGTCGTGGTGGGTCTGGCGATCATCATGTCGATCTTCCGGACCCGACGTTCGGCCTCCGTCGACGACGCCAACCTGTTGAAGTACTAGGCGAGGGCGACGGGCAAGTGAGCATCAGCGGAGATGGGCGGGCCGTGCGTGCCGCTGTGAAGCGGGGTACGGACCGGTCCCGGAATCGAGCCAGCCAACCGGTGAGCGCAAGCCAGCGAGGAGCGGAGCGAGTGCGTAGCCGAGGAATGTACGAGGACTGTCGATGAATCTGCCAGCACTGGCAACGGAAGCGCACCACTCGGCTGTGCTGTCGGCCCCCGCGTTGGCGGATCGCGCCTCGCAGGCGACCGGCGCGCTGTCGAGCGTGTGGCTGCTCATCGCGATCCCCCTGGCCAGCGCCGCGGTGTTGCTGCTGCTGGGCCGCCGGGCGGACCGGTGGGGTCACCTGCTCGGTTGTGCCAGCATCGGGGCGTCGTTCGTCCTCGGCGTCTGGTACTTCTTCACCCTCCGCGGGATGGGGCACAAGGCCGTCACGCTGAACGGCTTCAACTTCATCGACGTGGGGCGTTTCCACGTCGACTGGGGCCTGCTGTACGACCCGCTGTCGGCGACGTTCGTGCTGCTGATCACGGGCGTGGGTTTCCTGATCCACGTGTACGCGATCGGCTACATGTCGAACGACCGGGACCGTCGCCGCTTCTTCGGCTACTTCAACCTGTTCGCCTCGGCCATGCTCCTGCTGGTGCTGGGCAACAGCTTCCTGATGACCTTCATCGGCTGGGAGGGCGTCGGTCTGGCGTCGTACCTGCTGATCTCGTGGTACCAGGAGAAGCCCGCCTCGGCGACGGCCGGCAAGAAGGCGTTCCTGATGAACCGGGTCGGGGACGCCGCCTTCCTGGTCGCGATGTTCCTGATGTTCAGCTACCTGGGCACCACCGACTTCCAGCAGGTGTTCAGCGGGGTGCACAACCTGCCCGGCGGCGTCACGCTGGCGATCGCCCTGCTGCTGCTCGGCGGCGCCTGCGGCAAGTCGGGCCAGTTCCCGCTGCAGGCCTGGTTGCCCGACGCGATGGAGGGCCCGACCCCGGTGTCGGCACTGATCCACGCGGCGACAATGGTGACCGCCGGCGTGTACCTGATCGCCCGCGCGCACCCGATCTTCGACGCCACCACGATCGGCTCCACGGTGGTGGTCGCGGTCGGCGCGTTCACCCTGCTGCTCGGGTGCATCATCGGCTGCGCCAAGGACGACATCAAACGGGTGCTCGCGTACTCGACGGTGAGCCAGATCGGCTACATGTTCCTGGCCGTCGGCCTGGGTGGCGGCGCGTACGCGCTCGGCATCCTGCACCTGCTCGCGCACGGCTTCTTCAAGGCCGGCCTGTTCCTCGGCGCCGGTTCGGTCATGCACGGCATGAAGGACCAGACCGACATCCGGCGGTTCGGCGGCCTGTGGAAGTACATGAAGGTCACCTGGGTGACGGTGGGGCTGGGCTTCCTGGCCATCATCGGCATCCCGCCGCTGTCCGGCTTCTTCTCCAAGGACCCGATCATCGACGCCGCGTTCGAGCGGGCCGGCTGGCAGGGCTGGGTGTTCGGCACCGCGGCGCTGCTCGGCGCCGGGCTGACCGCGTTCTACATGACGCGGCTGTTCGTGCTGACCTTCCACGGCAAGAAGCGGTGGACGGAGCAGCCCGAGGACGGCGGCCCCATGCACCCGCACGAGAGTCCCGCCGTCATGACGGTGCCGATGGCGCTGCTCGCGGTCGGTTCCGTCGCGGCCGGTGGCCTGCTGGTCTACGGCGGCTTCGTGGACTGGCTCAAGCCGGTGTTCGGCACCACCGAGGTGCCGCACGGCCGGGAGCTGAACCACTCCGTGATGATCGGGGTCAGCCTCGCGGTGGTACTGGCCGGCGCGGCGATCGCCGTGCTGCTGTTCCGCCGTGGCACCGCCCTGGTGGAGCAGCCGGCCCGCAGCCCGATCGTGCGCGCCGCGCGGGAGAACCTGTACGGCGACGTGTTCAACGAGACGGTCTTCGAACTGCCCGGCAAGCTGCTGACCCGTGCCGCGGTGTTCTTCGACGGCAAGGGGATCGACGGCGTGGTCAACGGCCTCGCCGCGATCGTCGGCGGCAGTTCGGGCCGGCTGCGCAGGCTGCAGACCGGCTTCGTACGGTCCTACGCATTGACGATCCTCGGAGGTGCGCTCGTCGTGGTGGCGGCGCTGATGGCGGTGAAGCTCGGGTGAGTAGGCGTCAGCGAGCGATTCTGACAGCACAGCGCGGTGGTGCCGTGAGGCCGTCCGCGGCGAAGCGAGGGCGGCCATGAGCAACTTCCCATTCCTGTCGGTGCTGACGGTGGCCCCGGCGGTTGGCGCGCTGGTGGTGGCCATGCTGCCGCGTGGCAACGCCCGGCTGGCGAAGGTCGTGGCCCTGGTGTGGTCGTTGGCCGTACTGGCCCTGACCGCCGTCATGTGCGTCGCCTTCCAGGCGAACGGCGCGCGCTTCCAGTTCCGTGAGTCGTACCCGTGGATCGCGCAGTGGGGTGTCCGGTTCACCTTCCAGGTGGACGGCATCGCGCTGGTGATGCTGGGCCTGACCGCGGTACTGACCCCGGTCGTGATCGCGGCCAGCTGGAACGACGCCGAGCGGTCGAAGCGGTCGGTGTCGACGTACTTCGCCCTGCTGCTGGCGCTGGAGACCACGATGATCGGGGTGTTCGCCGCGGCGGACGTCTTCCTGTTCTACGTGTTCTTCGAGGTCATGCTGGTCCCGATGTACTTCCTGATCGGGTCCTACGGCGGCGCCCGGCGGCAGTACGCGGCGGTCAAGTTCTTCCTGTACTCGCTGTTCGGCGGCCTGCTGATGCTGGCGGCCGTGATCGGGCTGTGGGTGGTCGGCGGGCACACCTTCGACTGGAACACGCTGGCCCACGCGGACATCTCCACCGGCACGGCGCGCTGGCTGTTCCTCGGGTTCTTCCTGGCGTTCGCGATCAAGGCGCCGTTCTTCCCGTTCCACACCTGGCTGCCGGACGCCGGTGGCGCCGCGCCGGCCGGTGCGGCGGCGCTGCTCGTGGGCGTACTGGACAAGGTCGGCACGTACGGCATCCTGCGGTTCTGTCTGTCGATCTTCCCGGAGGCGTCGCGGTTCTTCGCGCCGCTGGCGTTGACGCTGGCCCTGGTCGGCATTCTGTACGGCGCGCTGCTGGCCGTGGGGCAGAACGACCTGAAGCGGCTGGTGGCGTACACGTCGATCGCGCACTTCGGCTTCATCGGCGTGGGCATCTTCGCGTTCACCACCCAGGCCGGTACGGGTGCGGTGCTGTACATGGTGAACCACGGCCTGTCGACCGGTGCCCTGTTCCTCATCGTGGGCATGCTGGTGCAGCGGCGCGGTTCGGCGAACGTCCGCGACTTCGGCGGCGCCGCGAAGGTGGTGCCGCTGCTGGCGGGCTGCTTCTTCATCGCCGGTCTGGCGTCGCTGGCGCTGCCCGGCACCTCGCCGTTCGTCAGCGAGTTCCTGGTGCTGGTCGGCACGTTCACGGTCAACAAGGTGGTGGCGATCCTCGCCACGCTGGGCGTGATCCTGGCCGCCGGCTACATCCTGTGGATGTACCAGCGGACCATGCAGGGCACCGTGAATGTCGAGATGTCCAAGATGGACTCGTTCAAGCACGACCTGACCGGCCGGGAGAAGTGGGTCGTCGCGCCGCTGATCCTGCTGATCCTGGTGCTCGGGGTCTATCCGAAGCCGGTGATCGACGTGATCAACCCGGCGGTCACCGCGACCATGCACGACATCGGCAAGACCGATCCCGTCCCTAGTGCGGTGGGAGACAACAAGTGAACTCTGTGGCGCTGGCGGCCGACATCTCGCTGCCAAATATCGACTACAAGGCGATCGCGCCCATTCTGATCCTGCTGGGTGCGGCATGCCTCGGGGTCCTCGTGGAGGCGTTCGTACCGCGTCAGCTGCGCTACATCTCGCAGCTGGTGCTGGCGCTCGCCGCCCAGGTCGTCGGGCTGGTCACGGTGATCCTGCTGGCCGGGCGGCATGTGCTCACCGCGGGGAGGGCGATCGCGGTCGACGGGCCGGCGCTGTTCCTGCAGGGCTCCCTCCTCGTACTGGGGATCGTGGCGACGCTGCTGATCGCGGAGCGCACCGTGGAGAACGGTGGCAGCTTCGTGGCGCAGGCGTCGGTGGTGGCCGGCACCGAGGCCGACGCCCACCAGGCGCGGCACCTGCCGAGCCAGACCGAGGTCTACCCGCTGGCGCTGTTCGCGCTCGGCGGCATGATGCTCTTCTGCTCCGCGAACGACCTGCTGACCATGTTCGTGGCGCTGGAGGTCTTCTCCCTGCCGCTGTACCTGATGTGCGGCCTGGCCCGGCGCCGGCGACTGCTGTCCCAGGAGGCGGCGGTCAAGTACTTCCTGCTGGGCGCGTTCTCCTCGGCCTTCTTCATCTACGGCGTCGCGATGCTGTACGGGTACGGCGGGACCGTCGACCTGCACAAGCTGAGCGAGGCGGCGATGTCGTCGGACCGCAACAGCCTGCTGCTGTTCGTGGGACTCGCGCTGCTCGCGGTGGGCCTGCTGTTCAAGGCCGCGGCCGTGCCGTTCCACATGTGGACGCCGGACGTGTACCAGGGCGCACCGACCCCGGTCACCGCGCTGATGGCGTCCTGCACGAAGATCGCCGCGTTCGGGGCGATCCTGCGGGTGTTCTACGTGGCGTTCCTGGACAGCCGTTGGGACTGGCGGCCGGTCATCGCGGTGATCGCGATCCTGACGATGATCGTCGGTGCCGTACTGGCGGCCACCCAGACCGACATCAAGCGGCTGCTGGCGTACTCGTCGATCGCGAACGCCGGGTACGTGCTGACCGGCGTGCTGGCGATGAAGCAGGACGGCATCTCCAGCTCGCTGTTCTACCTGGTCACCTACGGCTTCACGGTACTGGCGGCGTTCGGGCTGGTGAGTCTGGTCCGGGACTCGGACGGCGAGGTCGGCCACCTGTCCCGCTGGGCGGGCCTGGGCCGGAAGGCGCCGGTACTGGCCGGGGTCTTCACCTTCCTGATGCTGTCCTTCGCCGGGATCCCGTTGACCAGCGGGTTCACCTCGAAGTTCGCGGTGTTCTCGGCGGCGCTGGGCGGCGGGCAGACCACGCTGGTGATCTTCGGTGTGCTGTCCAGCGCGATCCTGGCCTTCCCGTATCTGCGGGTGGTCGTGCTGATGTACCTCTCCGAGCCGCCGGAGGACGCGCCGACCGTGGCGATCCCGGGTGCCCTCACCTCGGCGGCGCTGGCCATCGGCGCCCTGGTGACGCTCCTGCTCGGCGTGGCGCCGGGGCCGGTGCTGGACCTGGCACGGGATGCGGCCACCTTCGTCGGTTGACCTGTTGACGAGCGGTGGTCGAGGCGCTCCCGTTCCGCCGACGCGGTGCGCGGGCGCCTCGAC
>JBAUUM010000156.1:0-8228 GCA_049582705.1 Actinocatenispora sp. | reverse complement strand
GGCGGACCGCCCGGCTCCCGGACAGCGGTCCGGTTCCGGCTACCAGGGTTCGCGTCGCTCGGATGGTGGCTCCCGCCCGGAGCGCGCCACCTGGCGGGACCGCGACTCCTACGATCGGGGGCCGAGCCGGGACGACCGTGCCCCGCGTGACGACCGGTACTCCCGGGACGACCGTGCCCCGCGTGACGACCGGTACTCCCGTGACAACCGGGCACCCCGGGACGAGCGGTACGGTCGGGACGCGCGGGACACCCGCACCACCCCGCAGGACCGGGACCGTGCGCCTCGGGGCGCCAGTGGCGAGCGTCCCGCGCACTTCCGGGACCGCAAGCCCCGCTTCGACGAGCGCAAGCCGCGGTTCGACGACCGTCCGCCCCGGCACGACGACGGGCGCCAGCGTTCCGACCGCCACCCCAACAACCGGGACGGCGAACGGACCCAGCGCGCGGACTGGAAGCCGCGCGGTGAGCGCAAGCCGCGGTGGAACTCGCGTCGTTCCGCCTGACCCACCGTTGACCGAACGTCCCGCCGGGCTGATGACTCAGCCCGGCGGGACGTTGTCGTCGGGAGGGTGATTGCCGGCCCGCCACCTCGTGGGCTGGTCGCCGTCCGGCCGTTTCACCCGGCGGGAACCCGGCGTGACCACCGTCCTCACGGGCTGGTGGCCGACCGGCGCGCACGGCGGGCGCCTCCGGCGTGACCACCGTCCTCGCGGCGGCACAGGCACCGGCGGTTGACCGGGCGGGCGGGGAGTCAGTGCCGCGGGAGCGTCACCAGGTCGGCCGGCACGTCGGTGACCCGGGTCAGGCCGGCCAGCGCCAGCGACTCCACCAGGTCCTCCCGCATCGCCTCCAGGGCCGCGGTGACGCCCTCGGCGCCGCCGGCGGCGAGAGCCCACAGGACCGGCCGGCCGAGCAGGACCGCGTCCGCGCCCAGCGCGAGCGCGGTCAGTACGTCGCGACCCGACCGGATCCCGCCGTCGACCAGCACCGGCACCTGGCCGTCCACCGCGCTGACCACCTCGGTGAGCGCGGTCGCCGTGTCCAGGGCCCGGTCCAGCTGCCGGCCGCCGTGGTTGGACACCACGATGCCGGCGGCGCCGGCGGCCACGCAGTCCTGCGCGTCGTCGCCCCGCAGTACGCCCTTGACCAGCACCGGAACGCCAAGATCGGTGAGCTCGTGCAGGGTGTCGAGGGTGCAGCCGGGATGCTGGGTGGAGGCCGCGTCGGCGTCCGTGCCGGGCGTCAGGTGGTCGACGAAGTTCGTCATGCTGGCCTCGCCGGTCACCGGCACCGTCGCGGACCGCTTCTTGGTGCCGACGTAGGGCGTGTCGACGGTGAGTACCAACGCGCCCGCGCCGGCGTCGACCGCGCGGCGGCACAGCCCGCGATGCAGCTCCGGCTCACCCAGCACGTACACCTGGAACCACCAGGGACCGGTGGCGGCCTCCGCGATCTTCTCGATCCGGCACGAACAGCGCGACGAGAGCACCAGCAGCGAGCCGGCCCTGCCGGTGCCGGCCACCGTCGCGCATTCCCCGTCCGGGTGCGCGGCGCCGTGGAACGCGGTCGGCGCGACCAGTACCGGCGTCCGCAGCGTCGTGTCGAGCAGCGTGACCGACGTGTCCACCGTGCGGACGTCGCGCAGGACGTGCGGCCGGAACCGGTACCGCGCCCAGGCCGCGGACGCCTCGTCGAGGGACACCTCGTCGCCGGAGCCGGTGGCGTAGTAGTCGTGGACGTCGGACGGCAGCCGTTCGCGCGCCACCCGTTCCTGGTCGCTGAGCAGTGCGAGCACTCACCCTCCCCGGTTCCGGACAACACCGTACCCGTCGTCGGCCGGTTCGGTCCGGGTCGCCGCCGCGGTCGACCGGCGGGCCCGGTCGTCGGAGCGCCAGGCCAGTGGTACCTGGCTGAGCGGGCGGAGCCGTGGCTCGTGGGCCGGTCCGCGTTCGGTGCCGTCCAGCCGTACCCGGGCGGCCCGGCCGGTCAGCTCCAGGGTGCCGATAGCGTTGTTGAAGAACGGACCGCTGCGCCGCCACCAGCTCGGTTCGGGTCGGGGTACGCCGGCGAGCCGGGCGAGCCCGGAGCCGATGGCCACGGCACCCCGGTTCCAGCCGATGTGGAATCCGACCTTCATCTCCGGCGGCGCCTGGTTGTGGGTCGGGGAGCAGGTCAGCTGGTAGATCCTGCTGACCTGGTCGGGTCCGAGAGCGGCCTCGGCCACGTAGCTGTGGTGCACGTCTCCGGACAGGACGGTGATGCTGGCCGGCGGCCGGGTGGTGCGGCGCCCGCGCGCCACGTCGTACAGCAGCCGGCCGAGTCGTTCGAACGAGGTACGGAACGCCGGCCAGTGCTCCATGTCGGCGAACTGGCGCAACCACTCACCGCCGGCCGCGACCAGCGGGCGCGGCGAGTCGCAGAGCCGCTCGTTCCACGACTCGAGCTCGTGGATCGCGTGCGGCAGCAGCCACGGCAGCGACGCGCCGATCACGAGGTGGTCGTAGTCGCCGCTGACCTGCTCGGCGAGCCAGTTCCAGTCGGCGTCGCGCAGCATCTGCCGGTGCCCGGGGGTGAGTACCCGGCCGGCGCGGTTGTCCAGCACGATCAGCCGGGTGCGGGCCACGTCGAGCCGGTAGCTCCAGCGCGGACCGGGGTCCCGCCGCCGTCGGGACGGGTGCGGGTGACCGTTGAGCCGGGCCGGTACCGAGCCGTCCGTCGGCTGTTCCAGTGCCGGCGCGGCGACGCTGTCCGGCGCCGTGATGCCGTCCCGACCCGTGTCGGTGTCCGCGGTGTCGTCCGACCCTGGGGCCGCGTCCTGTGCGCCGCCGGGGTCCGCGGAGCGGTCCGCGGTCAGCGCGAGCTGCTCGAGCAGCGAGGTGGCGTCGTCCGCGCCGAGGATCGCGGTGACGGTCGGATCGCTCCGCAGCTCGTCGGGGGACAGGTTGCCCAGGTGCTGGTAGACCCAGTACGAGGCGATGCCACCGGTGATCCGGCACTGCCACCAGGGCACCTCGCGGATCTGCTCGCGCCAGGCCGCCGAGGTGTTCCAGTCGTCGATGATCTCGTGGTCGTCGAAGATCATCATGGTCGGCACCGTGGACAGCAGCCAGCGGATCTCCGGATCCCGCCACGACTCGTAGTAGAGGTGCGTGTACTCCTCGAAGTCCTTGACCTCGTCGCCGGGTGTGTGCGAGGTGACCCCGTCGGAGAACCGCCGCCGCCGGTGCAGGAACCGCCGCGTCGACTCCGACACCTCGTCCGCGTACACCTGGTCGCCCAGCAGGAGCAGCAGGTCCGGCCGCCCGGCCGGATCGCAACCCGACGCGGTGTACAGCCGGGCGAAGGTGTCCAGGGCGTCGGGCGGGTAGATGTCGTCGGGGGTCGGTGCGCCCTCCCGGCATGAGCCGAAGACCACCCGGACGGGCTCGTCGCCGCTGGCACCGCGGGTACGGATCCGGCTGGGCGGCATCCCCGGGTCGGTGGCCGGCCAGACCACGCGACCGTCCACCATCACCTGGTACGGCACGTCGGCGTCCGGCGTCAGGCCGGTCACCAGTACCAGGGCGTAGTGGTGCCCGAACGCGGCGAACGTCCTGGCCTGTCCGTTGCCGGGCGCGGCCGTCACCTCGACGCTTGCCGGACCGGAGGTCTCCACCCAGATACTCGCGGTGGTGTCGGTCACGCGCCGGAGTACGGGCCCGAGCAGCAGTTGGGCGTGTTGCGTGTCTGTCCGGGGCTCAGCTTGTTCGCTCACGGGGGCTACCTTCCCGTAATCGGTCGGTACCACACATGATGCCCAGCCGGGCGGAAGATCCACCACAGAGCATGTTCGGCCGGCGCCCGCCGGGCGGCCGGGGTGGCGCGCCACGCTGATCGGCGGCGTGCCCGCAACGGCGCGGCGCGCGTCTGTCAGGATCTTTGACATGGAGTATCTGCTCATCGCCGTCGGCATCGTTGTCGTGGCGGTCGTCGGCCTGCTGGCGTTCCTCGCGCCGAAGGTGCGGCGGTCCCGCGGGGGGACCACCGGAACGGCCGAGAAGACCACCGACCAGCAGTCCGGCACCGCCACGATCACGGCGCCGCCCGCGGAGCCGACGGCCGAACCGACGGCGCCTCCCGCGCCCGTCGAGGCCGAACCCCCGGCGGTCGAGACTCCGGAACCTGTCGCCGGGCGGATGGCGCGACTGCGTGGGCGGCTCTCCAGGTCGCAGAACCTGCTGGGTCGCGGACTGCTCACCCTGCTGTCCCGGGAGCGGCTCGACGACGACGCCTGGGAGGACATCGAGGACTCGCTGCTCTCCGCGGACGTGGGGGTCGCGGCGACCCAGGAGATCGTGGAGCGGCTGCGGGAACGCACCCGTGTGCTGGGCACCCGGTCCGCCGGTGAGCTGCGTGAGCTGCTGGCCGAGGAACTGCTCGCCGCGCTCGACCCCGATCTGGACCGGTCCCTGGCCACCGCGCCGCACGCGGACCGACCCGCCGTGGCGCTCGTGGTCGGGGTCAACGGATCCGGCAAGACCACGACCTGTGGCAAGATCGCCCGCGTGCTGGTGGCCGACGGACGCAGCGTCCTGCTTGGGGCGGCGGACACCTTCCGCGCCGCCGCCGTCGACCAGCTCGCCACGTGGGGCGAGCGGGTCGGCGCCGAGGTGGTGCGCGCGCCGGAGGGACGGGACCCGGCCTCGGTCGCCTACGACTCGGTGCAGCGCGGCATCGAGTCCAAGGTCGACACGGTACTGATCGACACCGCCGGCCGGCTGCAGAACAAGGTCGGGCTGATGGACGAACTGGGCAAGGTCAAGCGGGTGGTGGAGAAGCACGGCCCGGTCGACGAGACGCTGCTCGTGCTCGACGCCACCACCGGGCAGAACGGCCTGGCCCAGGCGCAGGTGTTCACCGACGTGGTGAACGTGACCGGCGTGGTGTTGACCAAGCTCGACGGCACCGCCAAGGGCGGCATCGTCATCGCCGTGCAGCGGAAGCTCGGCATTCCGGTCAAACTGGTTGGTCTGGGGGAGGGCAAGGACGACATGGCGCCGTTCGACCCCCGCCAGTTCGTCGAGGCGCTGCTCGGCGAAAGGGACTCCGAGTCACATCCCGCGACCGCTCGCGGCGACACGGGACCCCGACAGGCCGGGAAGAGTTGACGACGAGCTACCGGGGTGGTCGGTGACGCAAGACGAGGTCCAACTGCACGGTGGTAACACCAGCACGGTCGTGCGTGTCGGTGACACCGTCCGGCGTAACGCCGGCCCGTGGACGCCCGCGGTGCACGGGCTGCTCCGGCACCTGGAGACCGTCGGCTTCACCGGGGCGCCGCGCGCCCTGGGCATCGACGAGCAGGGCCGTGAGGTCCTGTCGTACCTGGAGGGGGAGTGCGGCGAGTACCCGATCGCCGAGCACTGGGCCACCGACGAGGCGCTCATCACGGTCGCCAAGATGCTGCGGATGTTCCACGACGCGCAGTACGGTTTCCGGCCGCCGCCGGGGGCGGTGTGGCGCTCGTTCGGGCCGCCGCCCCCCGACACCGAGGTGGTCTGCCACCACGACGCCGCACCGCACAACGTGATCTGGCGGCCGGACGGGACGCTCGCCCTGATCGACTTCGACCTGTCCAGCCCCGGCTCGCGTATCTACGACGTGGCGTACGCGGCCTGGACCTGGGTGCCGCTGTTCAGTGACCGGGACTCCTACACCCTGGGCTGGAAGCGACCCAACCGGCCCCGCAGGCTCCGGCTGTTCGCCGACGCGTACGGGCTGACCCCGCGCGACCGGCACCGCCTGATCCGGGTGATCCGCAAGAGGATCGTGGACCACGTCGAGGGCATCCGCCGGATGGCGGCGGCCGGCGAGCCGGCGTTCGTCCGGATCGTGCACAAGGGTCATCTGCGCCGGCCGATGCGCGACCTGCGCCTGATCGACCACGAACGCCAGGTTCTCGAGTACACGATGCGCTGACGGCCCGCCCGCTCGGCCGGGCGACGCCGCGGTGGCGCGAGACCGCTGTCGCCCGGTCCGTGTCGTCGGGTGACAGCCGTCCGACCGTGCCGTCCCGGGCGCGCCGACCCGTTGTGTGCGCTCCGTCGTCTCCCGGCCGGACCGTCCCGAGTGCCCCGACCGATGCGCGGAGCACCGTCCGCCCCCTTCTCGTGGGCGGCGTTCACCGACCCGAAACATGCCGGAACGGGCCCGTAACCGCGGCAGGCGGCCGGCGAAACACCCGGACGCGAGGCTGGCTGATGTCCGGTCGGGGCAGCGCCGCCCAGGTGGGCCGGTTCGGGTACGGCAGGGGAGGGGACTCGGGTGATCAACTCGGGTGACACCGCATGGGTGCTCGTGAGCGGCGCGTTGGTGCTGCTCATGACGCCCGGTCTGGCGTTCTTCTACGGCGGCATGGTGCGCGCACGCAGCGTACTGAACATGCTCATGATGAGCTTCGCGACCATCGCGCTGGTCAGCGTGCTCTGGGTGCTCTACGGCTTCTCGCTCAGTTTCGGGCCGGACGCATTCATGGGGCTGATCGGCAACTTCGACTACGTCGGGCTGAAGGGCACGCTGACCGCGGTCACCGGCGCCAAGGGGGACCAGATCCCGCTGCTGGCGTTCTCGGCGTTCCAGCTGATGTTCGCCGTCATCACCCCGGCGCTGATCACCGGCGCGATCGCGGACCGGGCCCGGTTCGGCGCCTGGCTGCTGTTCGCGGGCATCTGGGTCACGGTCGTGTACTTCCCGGTGGCGCACTGGGTCTTCATGTTCGACGACGGCCACGGTGGCTGGATCGGTGACCGGCTGGGCGCGATCGACTTCGCGGGCGGTACCGCGGTGCACGTGAACGCCGGTGCGGCCGGCCTGGCGCTGGCGCTGGTGCTGGGCAAGCGGTACGGCTGGCCGAAGGAACGGTTCCGGCCGCACAACCTGCCGCTGGTGCTGCTGGGTGCCGGCCTGCTGTGGTTCGGCTGGTTCGGCTTCAACGCCGGCTCGGCGATCGCCGCGAACGGCCTGTCCGCGACCGCGTTCATGAACACCCAGGTGGCCACGGCCGCGGCGGTACTGGGTTGGCTGGCGGTGGAACGCATCCGGGACGGCCGCGCCACCACGCTGGGCGCCGCGTCGGGTGCGGTGGCCGGCCTGGTCGGTATCACGCCGGCGTGCGCGGCGCTCAACCCGCTGTCCGCCCTGCTGCTCGGCGTCGTGTGCGGCGCGGTCTGCGCGATGGCGGTGGGCCTGAAGTACAAGCTGCGGTTCGACGACTCGCTGGACGTGGTCGGGGTGCACCTGGTCGGTGGCGCGTTGGGCTCGCTGCTGATCGGCCTGCTGGCCACCGCGACGGTGACCGGCGGCGCGGAGGGGCTGTTCTTCGGTGGTGGCCTCGGCCAGCTGGGCAAGCAGACGGTCGCCGTGGTCGCGGTGGGCGTGTACTCGTTCGGGCTCAGCTGGGTCATCGGCAAGGTCATCGACCGCACCATCGGGTTCCGGCTGACCCCGGAGGACGAGGCCGCCGGCATCGACGGGGTGGAGCACGCGGAGAGCGGGTACGACTGGGGTGGTCTGATCACCGGTCGGGCCAGCCACGGCGTGCGGCCGCCGGCCGAGGGGCTCAGGGTGCAGCGGCAGGGCGCAGACAGCGGCGCCGACAGTCCGGGAGCCGCCGGTGCCGCCGGTGCCGACGTGGACCGGCCCGCGTCGGCCGGTCGGGACTTCCAGCGGCCACCGGGCGGCGGGAGACCGGACGGCCAGCGGCGGGACGGCGGAAGACCGGACGGCCGGGGGTCGGGCGGCGGGAGACCGGACGCCGACCACACATCGGTCCGCGCGGGGAAGGAGTAGCCATGCGACTGGTGACCGCGGTGATCAAACCGTTCCAGCTGGACGCGGTGAAGGACGCCCTGCAGGCGCTCGGGGTGGCGGGCATGACCGTCTCCGAGGTGTCGGGCTACGGGCGGCAGAAGGGGCACGTGGAGGTGTACCGGGGAGCCGAGTACTCGGTGGACCTGGTGCCGAAGGTGCGGATGGAGATCCTGGTCGACGACTTCGACGTCGACAAGGTCGTCACCGCGGTGGTCGACGCGGCACGCACCGGCCGGATCGGTGACGGCAAGGTCTGGGTCACCGAGGTCAGCGAGGTGGTCCGGGTGCGTACCGGCGAGCGCGGCGTCGATGCGCTCTGAGCCGGCAGTGGCGCGACCGGCGGCACCGCTGCCGCCGGTCGTGTCGGGTCTCGGACCG
>JBAUUM010000155.1:0-9920 GCA_049582705.1 Actinocatenispora sp. | reverse complement strand
GGCTTGGGCGGCGCGGCAGGCCGCGCCGCCGGCTTCGGGGCCGCCGTGGGCTGCTCCATGGCCTTCTCGACCGTCTGTTCGGCGGTCGGGGCCTTCGGGGCCGGGGTTGCCTTCTTCGCCGCCGGCTTCGCGGGCGCCTGCTCCGCTGGGGCTGCCGCCTTCTGCTGCTCGGATGCGAGGACATCCCGCAGCCGCCGAGCAACCGGTGCTTCCACCGTGCTCGATGCGGACTTCACGAACTCGCCCATGTCTTTCAACTTGGCGAGAACGCTCTTACTGTCGGTACCGAACTCTTTCGCGAGCTCATGTACGCGGGCCTTGCCTGCCACTGCACTCCTCATCTCGAGGCCGGGCGGGCAGACCCGCTCGACCTCACTCGTGCAACACCAGAAGCCTGTTCATCACAGTGACTTCATCGTGCGCTCATGTCGGTCTACCTACCTAGTTCGTTTCGGGCCGGGTCTCGCGACCCGTTCCTTCGGCTGTTCCACCCACTGCGTGCTCGCTCACATAGACTCTCAGCAATGCCGGGTCGGGACCCGGCCCCGCACCGAGCCGGAGCGCCCGCCCGAAGGCGTGGCGCCGCTCAGCAAGCGCGAGACACGCCGGATCAGGATGCAGATGTGCTCCCCGACCCGGCAGACTGCGCATCGGATCGGGAACCAACCGTGGACCGGCCGGCTCCGTGACCGCGACGATGCGCAGCAACGCGGAGGCTGGTGCACGCTGCCGGCAGCCCACACAGGTGCGGACCGGAAACATGCGACGTACCAAGAGAAGCTTACTCCTCAGTTCCAGGACGGGCAGCGCCTGGTGTGTCCATCACCGTACGCATCGGGCTGGGCCCGGTCCGGCGTCGACCCCGGAGGTCACGTCCCGGGCCCGCGGACCGTGCCCGCCTCAGCGGACCGGACCGGCGGCGACCGTCCCTCCCGCCAGGTCAGGAGGTGCCGAACTGGCAGGTGCCGTGTCCGAACGGATGTCGATCCGCCAACCGGTCAACCGCGCCGCGAGCCGGGCATTCTGCCCCTCCCGACCGATCGCCAGCGACAGCTGGTAGTCCGGCACCACCACGCGCGCGGCCCGCGCCGCCGCGTCGACCACCTCGACCCGCAGCGCCTTGGCCGGGGACAGTGCGTTGCCGACGAACGCGGCCGGGTCCTCGGACCAGTCGATGATGTCGATCTTCTCGCCGGCCAGCTCGCTCATCACGGACCGGACGCGGGCGCCCATGGGCCCGATGCAGGCGCCCTTCGGGTTGACCCCCGGCACGCTGGACCGGACCGCGATCTTCGTACGGTGCCCCGCCTCCCGGGCGATGGCGCAGATCTCCACCGTGCCGTCGCCGATCTCCGGCACCTCGAGCCCGAAGAGCCGCTTGACCAGGTTCGGGTGCGACCGGGACAGCGTGATCTGCGGGCCACGCAGTCCCTTGACCACGTGCACGATCACGCACTTGATCCGCTGACCGTGCTCGTACGGCTCCCCCGGGACCTGCTCGGGGGGCGGCAGCAGCGCCTCGATCTTGCCGAGGTCGACCACCACGATGCCCTTCTCCGCGCGGGCCTCGTGCGCCTGGATCAGGCCGGTGACGATGTCACCTTCCTTGCCCACGTACTCGCCGTAGGTGACCTCGTCGGTGGCCTCCCGCAGGCGCTGCAGGATCACCTGCTTCGCGGTCATCGCAGCGATCCGACCGAAACCGGCCGGTGTGTCGTCCCACTCCCGTACGACGGTGCCGTCCGCGTCGAGTTCCTGCGCGAGGACGCCGGCGATGCCGGTGCGCCGGTCGATCTCCACCCGGGCGTGCGGGTTCGCGCCCTCGGTGTGCCGGTAGGCCGTCAACAGCGCCGTCTCGATGGTGTTCAGGATGGTCTCATAGGGAATGTCGCGCTCCCGCTCGAGCGCGCGGAGGGCGGCCAGGTCGATGTTCATGCCTCCTCCTTCCCTGGCTCCAGATCGTCGTCACTCTTACCACTATCCGGCCTGGCGAACTCCAGCTGCACCTTTCCCGGGCCCAGCTCGTCGTAGCCGAACCGGTCCACGGTGCCGCTGATGTCCAGCGCGACCCCCGGTTGCCCCTCGGCGTCGGGTGGATCCGCGGCGCTGATCCGCCCCGTCCGTTCCGTCTCGCCGACCCGCACGCTGACCAGCCGGCCGACGTTGCGCCGCCAGTGCCGCGGCTCGGTCAGCGGCCGGTCCACCCCCGGCGAACTGACCTCCAGGGTGTACGCCTGGGCACCGAAGGAACCGGCGTCGGACTCCGCGCCGTCCAGCGCCGCGGAGATCGCCCTGGACAGGTCCGCGACCGCGTCCAGGCTCACGCCCTCGTCCGAGTCCACGACGACACGCAGCACGCTGCGGCGACCGGCCTGGGCGACCGACAGGTCCTCCAGGTCGTAGCCGAGCGACTCGACCACCGGACGGGCGGTGCCCCGCAACCGTTCTGCGTGCGCGGCCAGTCCTCGCCCGCCGCGTTCGCGGGGTGGTGGTCCGCCGGGCCGGTCGGCATGCTCGTCGCGCGTGGCACGGCCATGCCCGCCGCGTCGCGCCGGCCCCGACCGTTCGCTTCGGGGAACCATCCCGCACCTCCCTGGGCGTCTACACCGCATTTCTCGGCACGCGACCGCGCCTCGATAATCGGCACTGGCCACGTCGGCACATCCAACGCGGCTAGGCCCGCAAGCGTAACCCGCGGTAGCGAGACGGGCCGCCCAGCCACCCCTCCCCGCGTCAACCGGAGTGATCGGCGTCGGCGTCCGGTGGCCCGCCACCGGCCAGGCAACGCGTCGCGTAGGGTTGGTTACTGTTCAGCGTCGGGTGAGCGATCATGGTGAGACACGGACCTTGCCCGACTCTGCGTAGGGCTCGGTGGCCTCCAGGAGGCGTGGACCCTGCGGACGCCGAGGCGCGCCGCCAGGGCCCTGAGACCAGGTCGGAACGGACGCCGTGAGGACGGGATGGGTTCACCGAAACTGACACGTCGGGGGGCGTTGGTGGCCGGGGTGACCCTGACCGGCGCGGCCCTGACCGGCCTGGTGGGGTGCCGACAGGAGGACGCGGCTCCCGCCCGGAGCGCGCCGAACCCGCTCGTCGCGGTGCTGGCCCGGACCAGCGCGCTGCTGGCCAGCTACGAGGCCACGGTACGGAGTCATCCCGACCTGTCCACCCGGCTCACCCCGCTACGGGCCGACCACCGGCGGCACGTCGCGGTCCTGACCCGCCGGCTGCGCAAGGCCTCGCCGTCGCACGCCTCCGCGTCCCCGTCCTCGACACCGTCCACGTCGCCGCCACCGGTGCCCGACGACCAGGCCGAGGCGCTCGCCGCCCTGACCACCGCCGAACGGGACGGCCTGCACGCCGCGACCACGGCGTGCCTGCGCGCTCCCGGCGAGTACGTGCAGCTGCTCGGGTCGATCGCCGCCTGCCGCGCCACCCACCTGGCGGTGCTGGCATGAGCGGCCTCGCACAGCACCGTCTTCAGGAGGCGCTCGCCGCGGAACACGCCGCGGTGTACGGGTACGACGTCGTCGGCTCCCACCTGACCGGCGACCAGCAGAGCACGGCGCGGGAGGCCGGCCAGGCGCACCGCGACCGGCGCGACGCCCTGACCGTCAAGCTGACCGGACGCAACCTCACTCCGGATCCCGCGGCACCCGCGTACGCGCTGCCGCACCGGGTGTCCGATCCGGACAGTGCCCTGCGACTCGCCCTCATCCTGGAGGAGCGGACCTCCGTCGTCTGGGCGACCGGCATGGCGGATCTGCACGGCGGGGACCGCAGGATGGCGCTCGAGGCGCTGACCGACTGCGCCCTGCGCGCAGTCGGCTGGCGACAGGCCACCGGCACGCATCCGGTCACGGTGCCCTTCCCGGGCCAGGCCTGACGCCGGGAAGCGCCGCCGGCAGCCTGCCTCGACACCGGCACGGTCCGAGCGCGCACGACCGGACGTGGGCACCAGCGCCGGGGCGGAGTACGGCAGATCCTTGTCTGATTTCACACTGCGACAACTTGCGAGTTGCAGAGTGTCCGTATTAACCGGTACCAATCATCCGAACACCGGAGGTGATTGGTGCAGAGTCGGGAAATGCCGTCCATGCGCGGACGGATGCTGGTCGTGGTGCTCCATTCGGGCGAGGAGGCCGTCGACTGCCTGACCCGTGCGGTCCGTGAGTACGACATCCGTGCTGCCCAGGTGGTCGGCGTCGGCGGGTTCAGCGACGCCACCCTCGGCTTCTTCGAGCCGGACAAGCAGGACTACCGGCCCATCCCGGTGCCCGGCCAGTCCGAGGTGGTGTCCTTCCTCGGCGACGTGGCGTGGCAGGACGACGAACCGGTACTGCACGCACATGCGGTACTGGGCCGGGCGGACGGCAGCACCCGCGGCGGTCACCTGCTGGCCGGCACGGTGTGGCCGACACTGGAGATCGTGATCACGGACCTGTCCACCACGCTGACCAAGCGGCACTACGCGGAGGCCGGCGTGCCCCTGATCGACCTGGACCTTCCGGTCCGCCCCTAGACCGTGTCTTCCCGTGCGACCGACCGGTCGCACGGGGAGGAGCGGCGTGTCCTACGGGGCGTCGCGCCACCCGTCCAGCACGTCGAGCAGCTCGCCGAGCCGCTGCACCACCGCGTCGGGCACCCCGTCTGTGTGTCCGCGCTGGCCGTCCGGGATCCGGGAGTGCGGTACCAGGACCGTGCGCATGCCGAGGCTGCCGGCACCGTGGATGTCGTCGAAGGTACGGTCCCCGACGAACACGCACCGCTCCGGTTCGGTCGCCCCGACCGCGGCCATCGCGGCGCGGAACGCCGCCGAATGTGGCTTGGTCCAGGCGATCTCGCTCGAGTACACGGCACCGTCGATCAGGTCCAGCACGCCGTCCCGAGCGAAGATCCGTTCGTGGTGCTCCCGGGTCCAGGTCGTGTTGGACAACACACCGATCCGGATGCCGCGCTCGCGGAGCCCGGCGAACAGGGCCGGTACCTCGGGGTCGGTGGGCGTCATGTGCTCCATCTCGGCGGCGAACACCTCGTACACGCCGGCCGTCAGGGCGAGCCCCGCCGCGGTGAAGATCTCCGCGACGGTCCCGCTGCGGTGTTCCAGCCGGGACCGCTCCCAGATCACCTCTTCCGCCGCGGTCAACGCGGCCGCCACGGCGTCCACCTGCTCCGCCGGCACGAGCCGGCTCGCCACCCGCCACCACAGCCGCTCGTCCGGCGGGCACCACGGCGTGAGTGTCCCGCCCCAGTCGAACAGCACCGCATCGATCTCCGCAGGCATGTCGTCCCCTTCGTCCCGCGGAACCGTACCCGGGCTTCGCCACCGGCCCGACCCTCGCAGCCCGGTGCCGGAAGTCGACCGGGAACGTCCCGGACCGGCGGCCAGGGACAACAATGGACCGGTGACCAGTCAGCCGGATCGCCCCGCCGACAGCCCGCGCTGGCGGGTCGCCGAGGCCGTCAGCGAGGCGGTACGACGTCGTTTCGGCGCGCAGGTGTCCGCGATCGGCGTGCACGGCCCACTCGCCCACGGCGACGACACCGACCTCAGCCACGTGGAACTCGTCGTCGTCACGTACCGACCCGACACCGGCCCTCGGCCCGGCCGACGACGCATCGACGGCGTGGTCGTCGACCTCGGCGTGATCGGCGCCCAGGAGTACCTGCAGCACGCCCGGACGCTGTCCACCTCGTGGCCGCTGGCCGCCGACCAGTACCTGACCACCGCCGCGATGCACGACCCGGACGGGTGGCACCGGACGCTGCGCGACACCCACCTGGCGCGGCTGGCCGAGGCGACCGGGCGCGAGTTCGCCACCCTCGCCCGGGAGGCGTGGCTGGAGGCGAGGATGCGTCATGACCAGGCCAGCCGGCTGGCGGAGTGGTACGACACCGACGGCGCGGTGCTGGTGCTGGGCGAGGCCCGGACCGCGGTGGCGGTGGTGGAGGGGCTGCTGCACCGCACGTACTTCCGGGGCAGCGCCGACGCGGTGCGCCGGGCCGGCCTGGGCGACGCCGACATCATCACGGTGCGGGACCGGCTGACCGCCCAGGCCGAGGAACTCGCCCACCGTGGCCGGCCGGTGGACGGTTCGATCGCCGATCTGCTCAGCTGACCCCGGGAGGCCCCGACCCGCTCACTCCGGCCGACAGCGCCGGGTCAGCACCGCCGACCCCCACATGCTCGGGCTCGTCGCGGTGGGGAACCGGACGGCCACGGTCACTCGCCGCCCCCGCCGGACTGGCCGATCTCGATCATGCGCTGCACCGCGGCCCGTGCCCGGCCCGCGACATCGGGTGCGACGTGCACCTCGTCGGTGCCGTCCCGCAGACAACGCAGCAGCGCCTCCGCTGTGATCATCTTCATGTACCGGCACGACGCCCGCTCGTTGACCGGCTGGAAGTCGACCCCGGGAGCGGCTCGGCGCAGCTGGTGCAGCATGCCGACCTCGGTGGCCACCAGCACGCTGGACGCGCTGGTGCGCCGGGCGGCGGTCTGCATGTCCCCGGTGGACAGCACCTTCACCCGGTCGGCGGGCACGACGCCCTCGCCGGCGAGATACAGCGCCGAGGTCGCGCAGCCGCATTCGGGGTGGATGAACAGCTCCGCGTCGGGGTTCTGCGCGACCCGGTCGGCGAGCTGGTCGCCGTTGATGCCGGCGTGCACGTGGCACTCCCCCGCCCAGATCTGCATGGTGGTGCGGCCGGTCACCCGACGCACGTGCGCGCCGAGGAACTGGTCCGGGCAGAACAGCACGGTGCGGTCGGCCGGGATGGCGGAGACCACGTCGACGGCGTTGGATGACGTGCAGCAGATGTCGGTCTCGGCCTTGACCTCGGCCGTGGTGTTCACGTACGAGACGACGACCGCGCCGGGGTACTCGGCCTTCCACTCCCGCAGCTGGTCGGCGGTGATCGAGTCGGCCAGCGAGCAGCCGGCCCGCTCGTCCGGGATCAGTACGGTCTTGTCCGGACTGAGGATCTTGGCGGTCTCGGCCATGAAGTGCACGCCGCAGAACACGATCGTGCTGGCGTCGCTGCTGGCCGCGATCCGGCTCAGGGCCAGCGAATCGCCGGTGTGGTCCGCGATGTCCTGGATCTCGGGCAGTTGGTAGTTGTGCGCCAGGATGACCGCGTCGCGCTCGCGGGCCAGCGCGCGGATCTCCTCGGCCCACCGCGTGTCGGCGATGGTCGCGCTCTGCGATGCGGTCATGTCGGCGCCTCCCGGTACCTGCTCGGCGTGCCGGATGTGCCGGCTCTGCTTCCGCCCTGTTGGTTTTCGACTTATAGTCAGAAACTATGTCACCCAACGATACCAGCGGCCCGCTCGGAACGGAACACGAAGTGTTGGCGGCGGTCCTGCAGGTGCGGGACAGATCACTCCAGGTCCTGCTGTGGCGCCGGGCCCAGCAGCCCGCGGCCGGACGCTGGGCGCTGCCGGGTGGGCGGCTACGGCCCGACGAGGACGTCGACACGTCGATGCGCCGGCAGCTCGCCGAGAAGGTCGACGTCGCGCAGCTCGCCCATCTGGAGCAGCTCACGGTCCTCTCCGCCCCGCAGCGGGTACCGGGACGCCGCGTGGTGGCCACCGGATTCCTCGGCCTGGTCCCCGCCGATCAGGACCCGGCGGTACCCGAGGACACCCGATGGCATCCCGCGGACGCCCTGCCACAGATGGCGTTCGACCACGGCACGATCACCCGACACGGTCGGGAACGCCTGCGCGCCAAGCTCTCCTACACCAACGTGGGGTTCGCGTTGGCCCCGCCGGAGTTCACCATCTCCCGGCTGCGCGAGCTGTACTCGGCGGCCCTCGGATACCAGGTGTCCGCCACCAACATGCAGCGTGTGCTGACCCGTCGGGGCCTGCTCACGCCGACCGGCGACGCCGCGCGCTCCGGCCGGTCCGGCGGACGGCCCGCCGCCCTGTTCCGGTTCCAGGAACGCCGGCTACGGGTCACCGACCCGTTCGCGGTGCTCCGCCCGCCCCGCCGCTGAACGGGAGCGCCACCCACCCCGGCGGCGGGCGACCGGACCCGCCCCGAGGTGACGCCCAGGGTGGGACCGGCCAGGGTGGGACCGGCCCGGGGTGACCGCCCGGGGCGGCCCGGCCCGCGGCTCAGCCGGCGGCGACGCCGATCAGGTGTCCGATGAGGAACGTCGCACCGGCCGCCAGGCCACCCAGGACCAGCTGCCGCAGCCCGTTGGTCAGCCACCGGCGCGCGGTGAACCGGGCCACCAGCACGCCCGCCACGAACAGGCCGACGCCGCCCACCGCGAGCCCGAGCCACAGCTGGTCGTACCCGAGCAGGAACGTCAGCAGGGGGAACAGCGCGCCCACCGAGAAGCAGACGAAGGACGACACGGCGGCCAGCCACGGGCTCGGCACGTCGTTCGGGTCGACCCCCATCTCCTCCTGGGCGTGCACCCGGACCGCCTCGTCGATGTTGCGGCCCACCGTGATGGCGACCTCCTGGGCCAGCTCGGGCGGCAGGCCCCGACGTCGCCAGGCGGCGGCCAGCTCCTCGGCCTCCTCCTGAGGATGGCGTTCCAGTTCCCGACGTTCCTTCGCCACCTCGTACGCGACCTGCTCGTTCTGCGTCCGCACCGACGTGTACTCGCCGAGCCCCATCGAGATGGCGCCGGCCACCAGACCCGCGACACCGGTCAGCACGATCGTGTGCCGGGAGACACCGCCACCGCCCACGCCCGCGATCAGCGAGATGTTGGTGACCAGCCCGTCCATCGCGCCGAACACCGAGGCGCGCAGCCAGCCACCCGACACGTCGGCGTGGTGGTCGTGCTGCTCGGCGGCGGCACTGTCCTCGGTGCTGTTTCCACCGCTCACCGAGGCGTCCATCAGGCGAGCGTCAGGATCTCGGCGCCGTCGTCGGTGACGACGAGGGTGTGCTCGAACTGCGCGGTCCACCGGCGGTCCTTGGTGACCACGGTCCACCCGTCGGCCCACGTGTCGTGCTGGTACGTGCCGAGCGTGATCATCGGCTCGATGGTGAACGTCATGCCCGGCTCGATCACCACATCCAGGTCCGGCCGGTCGTAGTGCGGCACGTACAGGCCCGAGTGGAACGTCTCCCCGATCCCGTGCCCGGTGAAGTCGCGCACCACCCCGTAGCCGAAGCGCTTGGCGTACGACTCGATGACCCGGCCGACGACGTTGAGCGCCCGGCCCGGCCGTACCGCCTTGATGCCCCGCATGGTGGCCTCGTGGGTGCGCTCGACCAGCAGCCGGGCCTCCTCACGGACGTCCCCGGCGAGGAAGGTGGCGTTCGTGTCACCGTGCACGCCGTCGATGAAGGCGGTGACGTCGATGTTGACGATGTCGCCGTCCTGCACGACGGTCGTGTCCGGGATCCCGTGGCAGATCACCTCGTTCAGCGAGGTGCAGCACGACTTGGGGAAGCCCCGGTAGCCCAGCGTCGACGGGTACGCTCCGTTGTCGCAGAGGAACTCGTGCACCACCCGGTCGATCTCGTCGGTGGTGACGCCCGGCTTGACCGCGCGACCGCCCTCCTGGAGGGCCTGCGCCGCCAGCCGGCTCGCAACCCGCATCCGCTCGATCACGTCCGGTGTCTTGACCTCGGACCCGGTGAACGGCGTCGGCGCGGGCTTACCCACATATTCCGGACGGGGAATGCGGGTTGGCACGTCCCGCCACGACGAGACTGTCCCGGGGGTCAGCGGGGCACGGGTCGACGAAGAACCATCAGCCATGGCACGAGCCTATCCGGCGCTCCCCCCGGTCCCGGCGCTGAGGGGAGGCGTGCCGCAACGCCCCGGCCACCGGTCATCCGTCGTACGCCAGGGCCAGCGGCAGCACCTCGCCGGCGCCGGCACGGCGCAGCAGTCGGGCGGCGACCGTCATCGTCCAGCCGCTGTCGACGACGTCGTCGACGAGC
>JBAUUM010000154.1:0-10968 GCA_049582705.1 Actinocatenispora sp. | reverse complement strand
ACTGAGGCGGGCGGGCCGCCGGGGGTGGTCCGACCCGGTGCCGCGCGCCCGGGACGGTGCGCCGGGCGGTGGAGGTCAGTTCCCCGGGCGGGTCGGCCACATCCGGCTGGCCAGTACGGCGGCCTGGGTGCGCCGGTGCAGGCCCAGCTTGGCGAACAGGCTGGAGACGTAGTTTTTGACGGTCTTCTCCGCCAGGTGCAGGCGCTCGCCGATCTGGCGGTTGGTCAGACCGTCGCCGATGAGCTGGAGTATCCGGCGTTCCTGCTCGGTCAGTCGGGGCTGGCTGAGGGCCTCCGGCGCGTGGCGGAGCCGCTCGAGTACGGCGCTGGTGGAGCGGGGGTCCAGCAGGGTGCCGCCGCCGGCGACCGTGCGGACCGCCTCGACGAGGTCGTTGCCGAGCACGTCCTTCACCACGTACCCGGACGCACCGGCCAGGACGGAGCGGACCACCGCGTCGTCGTCCTGGTACGAGGTGAGCATCAGGCAGCGCAGTGCGGGCAGCTGGCTGCGCAGCTCGCGGCAGACGGCCACGCCGTCCCCGTCGGGCAGCCGGATGTCGAGGATCGCCACGTCGGGCAGTACCGCGGGGATCCGGTCGAGCGCCTGGCGTGCGGTGCCGGCCTCGCCGGCCACCTCGATGTCCGACGCCGTGGTGAGCAGCTCGGTCAGGCCACGCCGGACGAGTTCGTGGTCGTCCAGGATGAACACGCGTATCACGTCGCCCCTCCCGACCGGCCGGACAGTGGGCCTCGGCTCAGGCTAGCCAAGAGCACCGGTACGGCGCGCGAGCCGAACGGTCAGGTCCGTGCGGTCGACGGGGAGGGATCGTCCGGTCACGGCGGTCCTGAGGAACGTCCTTCCCGGCTCCGTCGAGGCGCCCCTCCTGGACACTTCGCGGGCCGGTTCGGTTGGGGCGCCGGCTACCCGAGCTGGTTCCGGCGGCGGGTGAGGTAGGTGGTCTCGGCGGTGTTGCCGGCCAGTTCGATGGCTTTGTCGTACGCCGCGCGTGACTGCTGGCTACGTCCCAGTCGGCGCAGCAGGTCGGCGCGGGTGGCGTGGTAGGGGTGGTAGCCGGCCAACGTGTCTTCGAGGCGGTCGACGGCGGCCAGTGCCACCTCCGGACCGTCCAGTTCGGCGAGGGCGACGGCCCGGTTGAGGGCGACGATCGGGGAGGGGTCGAGGCGGGTGAGCTGGTCGTAGAGGGCGAGGACCTGTGACCAGTCGGTGTCGCGGATGTCGCGGGCGGAGGTGTGTACGGCGTTGATCGCGGCGAGGATCTGGTAGCGGCCCGGCGCGACTCCGGCGGCGGCAGCGGCGAGGCGTTCGCGTACCAGGTGGTGGCCCTCGGCGATCAGTGCCGGGTCCCAGGCGCCGCGGTCCTGTTCGGCGAGGGTGACCAGGTCGCCGCCCGTCGATATCCGCGCGGGGCGGCGGGCCTCGGTGAGCAGCATCAGCGCGAGCAGCCCGGCCACCTCGCCGTCGTCCGGCAGGAGGGTACGGATCAGGCGGGTGAGCCGGATCGCCTCGGTGGTCAGGTCGTGCCGCAGGGGATCGGTGTCGGGGCCGGTGGCCAGGTAGCCCTCGTTGAAGACGAGGAACAGCACTGCCAGTACGCCGGAGACCCGCGCCGGGAGATCCTCCGCGGCCGGCACCCGGTACGGGATGCGAGCAGCCTTGATCTTGACCTTCGCGCGGGTGATCCGCCGCCCCATGGCGGGCTCCTGGACCAGGAAGGCGCGGGCGATCTCGGGCACGGTCAGACCGCCGAGCATGCGCAGCGCCAACGCCGTGCGGGTCTCCATCGCGAGCGCCGGGTGACAACAGGTGAAGATCAGTCGGAGCCGGTCGTCGTCGATGGCGCCGAGAGGCTCGGGCGGGTCGTCGTCGTGCAGCGCCTGAGCCTCCCTGTGCTTGTCGTCGCGCTTGTTCTCGCGTCGGATCCGGTCGATGGCCCTGCGGTTGGCGGTGGTGGTCAACCAGGCGCCAGGGTTGGGTGGTACGCCGTCGGCGGGCCACCGCTCGACGGCGGTCGTGAACGCCTCCGCGGCCGCCTCCTCGGCGATGTCGAGGTCGCCGAAACGCCTGGTCAGGGCGGCCACGATCCGCGCCCACTCGTCGTGGTGGGCCCGGCTGACCGCCTCGCCGACGTCGACGCTGTTCACCGGAACGGCCGCCACCCCACCCCTGTTCCGACCCACTGCCGCTGACCAGCTGTGACGTCCCTGCTCGACCCTAGCTGTCGCGTCGGGAGTCCTGGGTTCGTGACGGGAGTCGGGCCGCGATGCCGTCGAGCAGGCAGTCCAGGCCGAGCTCGAACTGTTCGTCGACGCTCGCGCCGACCGGTTCCTGCAGCCAGCGGGCCAGGTTCGGGTACCGGTCGTCGGCGGTGGCAAGATCCCGGAACGGCGTGAGCGCGGTGAGGAACTTCTCCACGGTGTCCAGGCCGTAGCGTTCCCGCATCCGCCGTTCCTCGGCCTCCTGCAGCCCGTTGCCGAAGATGTGCCGGTCGATGAGTGCGACGTAGGCCAGGGCGGTCGCGACGGGGACGCCCTCGCGGTCGAGGACCGCCAGGGCGAACTCGGTGCGGGCCATCATGTGCGGGCCGGCCGGCGGGCGGGTGTGCACCAACTGCGCGTACCAGGGGTGCCGCATGACCATCGCCCAGCTGCGCAGGGCCAGGGTGCGCAGGTCGTCGCGCCAGTCGCCGCTGGGGGCGGGACCGGTCTCGACCTCGGCGGTGACCGCGTCGAGGATCAGGTCGACCAGGCCGTCCTTGCTGTGCACGTAGCGGTACAGCGCCATCGGGGTGTAGGAGCCGAGCCGCTGGGCGACGGCGCTCATGGTCAGCGCGCCGAGGCCGCCGGAGTCGGCGACCTCGATGGCACGTCGGACGATCTCCTCGCGGTCGAGCGAGCGGGTCCGCCGCGGCGCCGGCGGCTGTGACCAGATCAACGGTGCGGGTGGGGTGGGGGCCTTGCTCACGGTGCTACTTTAGCTCATATATTCTTGGTATACGCCATATACGTAAGGGTGGGGACAGGCCATGGAGCACGCCGCCGTTCCGTCCGGGACCAGGCTCGGCATCGTCCGGGGCATCAGCTACGGGCTCTGGGGCGAGCCCGACGGGTTCGTCGAACAGATGCGTGAGCTGGGCGCCGGCCTGGTCCGCCTCTACGTCTACTGGGCGCAGATCGAGCCCGAGCCCGGCCACTACCGCTGGAACGTCGTCGACGCGATGCTCGCGCAGCTCGACGGCTCCGAAGAGGTGTGGGTGACGTTCTGCTCCAGCTCGCCGTGGGGGACCCGGGAGAAGACCGACTTCCTGCCCCCGTCGCCCGCGCACGACCCGGCCGTCTACCAGGAGGCGGTGCGCCGACTCGTCGAGCACTGCGCCGGCCGGGTGCACTACTGGCAGTGCGACAACGAACCCAGCAACGCCGGGATGCTGTGGGCCGGCACCGCCGAGGAGTACGTGACGCAGCTGGGCGCACTGCACCGCGCGGTGCGGGCCACCGACCCGCGGGCCGCCGTCGTCCTCGGCGGGTGCGGCTACGACGTGTTCGCCAGCCCCGAGCCGAGTCCGCAGCGTGAGTTCTTCGACCACCTGGTCCGCGAGGGGCGCGAGCACTTCGACCTGTTCTCCGCGCACCTCTACGGCGACCCCACCCGGATCCCGGAGTACCTGGAGACCGCGCGGGCGATGATGCGGGCGCACGGCTACGAGAAGCCCGTCGTGGTGGGCGAGTACAACGGGCCGGCCCTGTTCCAGTTCCCGGCGGCGGAGGCCGTCCTGCAGCAGGTGCTGATGGCCGCGTTCACCGACGCGTCGCAGGTCGCGAACAGCACCGGGGAACTGCAGGCGCAGCACGCCGGGCAGACCCCGGAGTACCGGGCGATGACCGCGCTGTACGCGAGGATGCCCGAGCTGCCGGAGACGTTGCAGATGTTCATGGCCGACTGCCCGCCCGAGCTGGCGGAGCGGCGTCGGCGGATGAGCTGCCGGGACATCGTCATGCGCAACCTGCTGGCGCTGTCCTGCGGCGTGCGACGCACCGCGTGCTGGAATCTCGGGCCGGAGATCCCCGACTACGAGGACCCGTACCGGATGATGCACCTGATGTTCGCGACGTTCGCGCTGATGGACTACCGGAACGGGACGCTCTCGCACCGGCACCCCGCGGCCGACACGTTCGCGCGGCTCACCGGGCACCTGGCCGGCGTGCAGGCGGTGACCCGGGTCGAACTGGCCGGCCACCCCGACGTGTACGCGTTCGACGTCCAGCGGGCCGGTCGCCCCGCGCAGTTCGTGCTCTGGAACCACGGCGACCCGTTCCACGGCGAGGACGAGCCGCCGGTGCCGGTGTCCCTGCCCTGGTCCACGACGGCGGCCACCGCCGTCGACGTGTTCGGTGCGGAGCACCAGGCGGAGGTCCGGGGCGGCCGGCTGCACCTCACGTTGGCCCTCACCCCGGTCTTCGTCACGGCGACCGGTCACTGAAGCCACCACCACCCGGCCGGGAGCCCGACCACCTGACGGGGGGTAGTCGTGTGATCCGGCCGGGTGGTAAGGCGGCGATGGTCGCCGGGTCCGTCCGGAACGTCGAGTAAGGTCCCGGAACGTGAGTACGCCACGGAAACCCCGGGTCGCGGTCGTCTTCGGCGGCCGGAGCACCGAACACGCGATCTCCGCGGTCAGCGCCGGCAGCGTGCTGTCGGCCATCGACCGGGACGAGTTCGAGGTCATCCCGGTGGGGATCACCCGCGAGGGCCGGTGGGTACTCACCGACGGAGACCCGGGCCGACTGGCGATCGAGGGCCGCCAGTTCCCGGAGATCACCGACGCGTCCGGCACCTCGGTGGTACTGCCCGCGGACCCGGGCGGCAAGCTGGTCGCGCTGGACCCCGGGCAGGGCGCCGCCGCCCTGTCCGACGTGGACGTGGTCCTGCCCGTACTGCACGGCGCCTACGGCGAGGACGGCACCATCCAGGGCCTGCTGGAGATGGCGGGCCTGCCGTACGTCGGTGCCGGCGTGCTGGCGTCCGCCGCGTGCATGGACAAGGAGTTCACCAAGAAGCTGCTGGCCGCCGAGGGACTGCCCGGCGGCGCGTACGCGGTGCTGCGCCCCGGCCAGACGCTGACCGACGCGGACCTCGAACGGCTCGGCCTGCCGCTGTTCGTCAAGCCGTCCCGGGCCGGATCGTCCATGGGCATCTCCCGGGTCGACGACCCGGCGCAGCTGCCCGAGGCGCTCGCCGCAGCCCGCAAGGTCGACCCGAAGGTCCTGGTCGAGGCGGCGTTCATCGGCGCCCGCGAGGTCGAGTGCGGGGTACTGGAGGGCGAGTACGGCGGCGACCCGGAGGCGAGCCTGCCCGCCGAGGTACGCATCGACAGCCGGCACACGTGGTACGACCTGGAGGCCAAGTACCTCGACACGCCGGAGCTGGACATCCCGCCGAACCTGCCGGAGCGGGTGATCACCGAGATCCGCACGATGGCCTGCCGGGCGTTCACCGCGCTGGACTGCGCGGGTCTGGCCCGGGTCGACTTCTTCGTCACTCCCGAACTCGACGTCTGCATCAACGAGATCAACACCATGCCGGGATTCACCGCCGCCTCGGTCTTCCCCAAGGTGTGGGCGGCCAGTGGCCTGGAGTACCCGAAGCTGATCTCCCGGCTGATCCGGACCGCGCTGCACCGGGGCACCGGCCTGCGCTGAGCCCCGCCGGCCGCTCTACCCGACCAGGCTCCGCAGACCGCCCTACCGGCTCAGCACGACCACCAGGCCGGCCAGGGCCAGGGCAGACCACAGGAACGCCCAGTACTGCATCGGGATGCCCCACAGGCTGTGCACCTTGTCGACGTCGTCGACCTGCCGGTTGAGACGACGTCCGACCACCCAGGTCGCGATGCTCCCGGCCAGGATGCCGCAGGTGACAACCACGTCGGGAAGGCCGAGGGCGCGGAGCCCGTACCCGGCGGCGCCGCCGAGAATGGGCAGCAGCAGCGCGAGGATGCCGGCACCCCGCCACTGGATGATCACGGCCGGGCCTCCCGCGGGTGGCCGGCGCCGCGCGGGGCCGGGACAGCGGGAGGCGTGCCGCGCGGTACCCGGGGGTCGGTGTCCATGGACCGTGACGATAGCGACCCGCCTCGGGGACCCGTCCCCGGAGGCGGATCGCCGGCACGGCGGTCGGTCGGCCAGCCCTGTGCCCGGCCAGCCTTGTGTCTGGCCAGCCTTGTGCCCGGACCGTCCTGTGCCCGGCCGCCCGCGGACCGCTCGGCGCCGTACCGGGTCCGCGTCGGTCAGGCGCCGCAGCCGGTCGGGATCCTGTCGGCGGAGCGCACCGACCCGGCGATGCTGTCGGAGAACTCGGCGACCCACTGCCCGGGACTGCTGTACGAGCCGGGCACCGTGACGGTCACCGGCACCCGACGATCGACCGTGGTCCAGACGCTGCGGTGCGCCTGCCGGTCGGCGTAGAAGCAGACGCCCGCCAGCCCGTACACGGTGGCGGTGGGTGGGAAGCTCGCCGCCGGACCACCGCAGTGCACCAGCAGCGGCGGCTGGCCGAACGCGGCGTTCTGCTCGACGCCGTCGGACACCGGACGGCGGTGCAGGTTGCGAATCTTTCCCGGCAACTGGGCGATGAAGCCACGGCAGACGGTGGCGGCGTCGCCGTCGAGCGGTGACGAGTCGACCCGGACCGTGCTGGAGGGCTGCGGAGTCGGTGTGGGCGACGCGCCCCGGCCCCCGCCGAAGCCGCCGAGCAACCAGAACACCAGCGCCCCGACCACGAGGGCGGCCGGCAGGGCGACCAGGGTGGCGGTGCGCGCAGCGCCGCGGGAGACCGGATCGGCCACCGGGGAACCTCCGTACGGATCGGCAGTCGGCACCGATTGTGCCGGAGCCGCCGACGCGGCCCGCCGCCGGTCTCTAGAGATGCACCACCGAGCAGGTCACCGTGCGGGTGATCCCCACCACGGACTGGACCTTGCTGACCACCATCTTGCCGAGCTCGTCCACGCTGTGCGCCTCGGTCAGTACCACCACGTCGTACGGTCCGGTGACCGCGTCCACCCGGACCACGCCGCCGATCCCCGCGATGGAGCCAGCCACCTCGCGCGCCTTGCTGACCTCGGTCTGGATGAGGATGTACGCCTGGACCACGACAGACTCCTTTGCCGCCGGCGCGCCTGCGGTTTCCCCGGAAACAGGTGCAGAAACAGAACGTACCGTACTGTGCCGCCGGCGCGGGGTTCATCGCGACGGCGCCGGGACGGTCCCGTGCAGGCCTTTCGACGTTCGGTCGGCACACCGTCGTGGCGTCGAGATACTCGGTGTTCGCGGGCCAGGATGGCAGGATGCGGGACGAGCCGACAGGCGTGGGTGCCGGTGGTCGGATGCGGACGGGGACGCGAGGACGGGGCACCGCCACGCGGCCCGCAGTGGCGAGCCGGGGAGGCGCGGTGACGGTTGCCGACGTGGGCGAGTTCGGGCTCATCAGCAGGGTCACCGCGCGCATGGCGCTCGGTCCGACCTGTCTGCTGGGGCCGGGGGACGACGCGGCCGTGGTCGTCGCGTCGGACAACCGGGTCGTGGTCAGCACCGACGTACTCATCGACGGCCGTCACTTCCGCCGCGACTGGTCCAGCGCCGAGGACGTCGGGCACCGGGCGGCCGGGGCCAACCTCGCGGACATCGCGGCGATGGGTGCCGCGCCGACCGCGCTGGTGCTCGGGCTGTGCTGCCCACCGGACACACCGGTGGAGTGGACCGAACAACTCGCCGACGGGATGGCCGCCGAGGCCGCCCTGGCCGGTGCCTGCGTGGTGGGCGGTGACGTGGTGGCCAGCCCGACGCTGACGATCGCGGTCACCGCGCTCGGCGACCTGCGCGGCGCCGAGGCGGTCACCCGGTCCGGCGCCAGGCCCGGAGACCAGGTGGCGCTGGCCGGTCGGGTGGGCTGGGCGGCGGCCGGCTTCACGGTACTGTCCCGCGGCTTCCGCTCACCGCGTGTCCTGGTCGACGCGCATCGCCGGCCACGGGTCCCGTACCAGTGCGGGCCGGCTGCGGCGCGGCAGGGCGCCACCGCCATGATCGACGTGTCCGACGGTCTCGTCGCGGACCTGGGTCACCTGGTGGAGGCCAGCGGGGTGTCGATCAACCTGCACCGGGACGCGTTCGAGATCCCGGACGCGATGAAGGACGCGGCGACCGCACTGGGTGCCAACCCGTACGAATGGGTCTTCGGGGGCGGCGACGACCACGCGCTGGTCGCCACGTTCCCGCCGGGCAGCGTCCTGACGGCGGACTGGCGGGTCGTCGGCGAGGTCGGCAAGGGTCGCGGTGTCACCATCGACCGGCGCCCGTTCACCAGCGGACCGGGTGGCTGGGACCACTTCCGGTGACGTCCCGGGTCGACGCCGGTTGACCTTGCTCACAGCGGCTCGATCACCGCCGGGCCGGGCTGGTGTCATGGCGGGATGAGCATCCAGAACGTGAACGTGACCGGTGAGCTGACCGACAGCTCCGGCGCGTCGGACGCCCTGCTGATCGCGCCGTCGCCGTACGACGGGCCGGTGGCGCGGCGACTGGTCCGCGCGGTCCTGGCCGACCTCGGCGGCCGCTACGGTGGCGCCGGCGACGAGACGCCCGTCGATCCGACGGAGTTCGTGCCGCCGGCCGGGTCGTTCCTGGTCGCCTGGCGGGACGGTACGCCCGTGGGGTGTGGTGGCTGGCGGTCGCACGGTGCCGGCATCGCGGAGCTGAAACGGATGTACACGGCGCCCGAGGCGCGGGGGACCGGTGTGGCGCGGGCGATGCTGACCGCGATCGAGCGCGACGCGCGGGCGGCGGGCCGGGCCCGGGTGATCCTGGAGTGCGGGGCGCGTCAGCCCGAGGCGCTGCGCCTGTACGAGCGCTGCGGCTACACGCGGATCGAGAACTACGGCTTCTACGCCGGGTCCGCCGACTGCCGGTCCTACGGCCGGGACCTCGACTGAAACCTGCCCCGGACACACGAAACCGCCGGACTGTGGTGGGTCTCCACCTCGTCCGGCGGTGTGCGGTGCGCTGCTCCTGTCACCGCTCGGCGGCCGTCATGCGTCGGTCCGCCACCGGGTCAGGACCCGCCTTCCCCTGGCCAGGAACGGCCGTGACGTGGGTTGGCGAGCGTTCCCGCGCCTAGGCGCGGGCGACCTTGCCGGCCTTCAGGCACGAGGTACACACGTTGAGCCGACGCCGGGTGCCACCGGCAGCCGTCCGTACCGTCTGGATGTTGGGGTTCCACCGACGCTTGGTCCGCCGGTGCGAGTGGGACACATTGTTGCCGAAGCCGGGCCCCTTGCCGCAGACGTCGCACACGCTAGCCACGGGTTGCTCTCCTGGGTCGGAATGTCGAAGGCCCGGACACGCCGGGCAACCTGGTTATGCTACCTGACCGGCAATTCCGAGCGTTGCCGAGGTGTACAAGGGCGCGCCCGTCACATTTCCGGACCCTCGACCGGTTCAGGTTTCGCGAAAGCAGCTTACCCTGCCTGCTGTGACATACCCGCCCCAGCCGTCCGGCCCTGGTTGGCAGCAGCAACCACCACCGGGCCAGAACCCCGAACAGCAGCCGTACGGCGGCTACCCGGACCCCTCCGGTCAGTCCCCGGCCGGCTACGGACAGCCCTACGGTCAGGCTGGCTACGGCCAGCCCGGCGACGGTCAGTACGGCGACGCCGCACTGCCGAACTGGCAGCAGGCCGGCCCCTACGGACCGCCCAACGTCGACTACTCCCAGCAGTCCATGGGCGGCCCACCGATGAGTGGCCCACCGATGAGCGGGGGGCCGATGAGCGGCCCACCCGTCAGCGGACAGCCCATGTACCCGCCGGGCAGTGGTTTCCCGCCACCGCCCCCACCGACGAAGTCGAAGGCGCTGCCGGTGATCCTCGGCGGCGTCGCCGTGGTCGTCGTGGCGGCCCTGGTGGTCGGGATCGTCCTGTTCGTCCGCTCCGGCTCCGACAAGCCCGACCACCCGTCCACCGCCTCGTCCCAGCGGGCGAAGAGCGGCCCGTCGGCGGCGTCGAGCCCGTCGACGGCGCCGAGCGTCGGCGCGGGAGTCCAGGGCGACAAGATCATCGACACCGCGACCGGCTGGTTCTTCAAGAAACGCGACGGGACCTGGCGGGACGTTCCGCAACCCGCGGCGAGCGAGATCAGCAACCCGGTCGGACAGTCCGTGGCACTGGGCGACGGCTCGTACGCGACCATCGAGATCGGGCAGCTCGGCCCGGACTACGAGTACAGCGGTCCGAAGGACCTGAAGACCGTCAAGAGCGATCTCGCCACCTCGATGCTGAAGCACTACTACGGCAACGGCGCCAAGGTCGACGCGAAGCAGAACCACAAGGACCAGCAGGTGACCCAGTACGGGTACCAGGCGTGGTTGTGGGCGTTCCACGTCACCTACGCCAGCGGCGGCGCCGACAAGTCCGAGTACGTGGTGATCGCGGTCCTGGACTCCGGCGAGGGCACGGCGGCGGCGTTCTGGGGCTCGGTGCCCAGCGGCAACGACGCGCTGGAAAAGGACATGCTGAAGGCCGCGGGGACGTTGCAGAAGAAGGCGTGAGCGTCGGCGGTGGCGGGCATTTTGCCGCGCCGCCTACGCTTCAGCGGTGACGTATCCGCCCCAGCAGCCAGGTCCGGGCTGGTCCGGTCAGCCCGGACCTGACGAACCCCGACAGCACCCGAGCTTCGACGTGCAGCCCGATGAGCAGAGCGCCGGCTCGGGGCAGTTCTACGAGGTCCCGGGCGCCGGTCAGGCCGACCCCGGTTACTCCGGCCCCGGGTACGGCCCGGCCGGGCCGTACCCGGCCGCGCCCCGGTCGGCCCAGCCGTACTCCGGTCCGCCCACGTCGGGTCAGCCCTACCCGGGCCAGCCGTACCCGCCGGGGCAGCCCGCCTCCGGGCAGCCGTACCC
>JBAUUM010000153.1:0-7676 GCA_049582705.1 Actinocatenispora sp. | reverse complement strand
CGTGACTGACCGCGTCGACCTCGAACGACGGGGGCCGGTGGCCACCCTCACCCTGCACAACCCCCGGATCCGCAACGCGCTGACCTGGCGGATGTACGAGCAGCTCGACGCGCACTACGGGACGCTCGCCGCGGACCGGTCGATCCGGGTGGTGGTCGTGCGCGGGGCCGGCGGGCAGGCGTTCGCCGCCGGCACGGACATCGCACAGTTCCGGGAGGTCCCGGACGGTGACGCCGGGGTGGAGTACGAGGCGAAGGTCGGCGGGGTGATCGAGCGGCTGGCCGCGCTGCCGGTGCCGACCGTGGCCGCCGTCGAGGGACCGGCGGCCGGCGCCGGCCTGGCCATCGCCACCGCCTGCGACCTGATCGTCTGCACGCCGGACGCGGTGTTCGGCGTACCGGTGGCGCGGACACTCGGCAACTGCATCAGTCCGGTGATGCAGGCCCGGCTGTACGCCTGCCTGGGCCGCTCCCGGGCGCTCGCGATGCTGCTGACCGCGGAGCTGCTCACCGCGGAACAGGCCCGCGAGGCGGGGCTCGTCTGGCGGGTGCTGGGCCGCGCGGGATTCGACACGCACGTCGACGAGCTGGCGGACCGGATCGCCGGCAACGCGCCGCTGACGCTCGCCGCGGTCAAGCGGATCGACACCCGGCTGATGTCCACCGCGGACCGGACGGAGGCGGAGGACGTGTTCCGGATGTGCTACGGCAGCGCCGACTTCGCCGAGGGGGTCGACGCGTTCCTGACCAAGCGGGCGCCGGTCTGGCAGGGCCGGTGACCGGGCCCGGCGTCGTCGACTCGCACCACCACTTCTGGCAGCTGCGCCGTCAGAGCCAGCCGTGGCGTACCAACCACCACGAGGCCATCGCGCGGGACTTCGAGCCGGCCGAGCTGGCCGGTCAGCTGCGCATGGCCGGCGTGGACGCCACCGTACTGGTCCAGTCGGTGGACACCCCGGACGAGAACCGTGAGCTGCTCGCGTACGCCGGGGCGGCCGACTTCGTCGCCGGTGTGGTGGGCTGGCTGCCGCTGGCCGATCCGGTCGCGGCGCGTCGGGAACTCGACGGCTGGGCGCCGCGGGACGGTTGGCGCGGTGCCCGCTGCCTCATCGGTCGCGGCGAGACCGGCTGGCTGACCGCCGACGGCACGCTCGCCGTGCTCAATGAGCTGGCCGACCGAGCGCTGTGCTGGGACGTGGTACCGGTCACCGGCGAACAGGTCGACACCGTCTGCGCGGTGGCCGATGCCCTGCCACGGCTGCGGATCGTGGTCGACCACCTCGCCCGGCCACCGTTGGACACCAGCTCCTGGCAGCCGTGGGCGGAGCGGCTCGAACGCCTCGCGTCCCGACCGAACGTCGCGGTGAAGGTGTCCGTCGGCATCGACGCGCTGACCGGGTGGCGGCCGTGGTCCGCCGACGCCCTCGTCCGGTACGTGCGGCACGCCCTGGTCAGTTTCGGCGCCGGGCGGCTCATGCTGGCCAGCAACTGGCCCGTGGTGCTGCTGCGCCGGGCGTACCCGGAGGCGTGGCGCGACCTGCGCGACGCGGTCACCGCCGCGGGCGCCGGGCCGGACGAGCTCGCCGCCGTCGCGGGCGGCACCGCCACCCGGTGGTACCGGCTCGGCGACGACGCAGCGGCACGACCCTGACACGGACGCAGTGCCTGGTGACATCGATTTCTCACCAGGTGGTCGCCGCTCGTGACAGCCCTCACCTGGCATGGTGCCGACACCGCCGGAGGGTCTAGTCTCATAGTCGCGAGGGCTCCGCCGCACCACCATGAGGCGGAGCTTCACTGTGCCACCCGTGTGGTGGAGCTTCACCGTTGCGGCTCCCCCTGATCGCGCCGGACCCATGCGGCGAAACCCATTCCGACAATGTCCACTGTGGACCCGTGCGCCCTCGCGCGCCCGGGCACGGACCGGCACGGCCTCGCACCGGAACACAACTGGATACCGCAGGACGCTGTAACTGAGGAGGCGGCGAGACATCGCCATGGACGGACACTTACCCACCACGCTCCGTTCGCTTCACATCCGCAACTACCGGCTCTTCGCCAGCGGTCAGCTCGTTTCCCAGGTGGGAAACTGGATGCAGGTCACCGCACAGGACTGGCTGGTACTGAAACTGTCCGACAACTCCGGCAGCGCCCTGGGCTGGGTGACAGCTCTGCAGTTCCTGCCGGTGGTGCTGCTCACCCTCTACGGCGGCAAACTCGCCGACCGCTACGACAAGCGCCGGCTGCTGCTGATCACCAACACCGCCGCCGGCCTGTGCGCGGTACTCACCGCCGCGCTGATCCTCACCGGCCGCATCGAACTGTGGCACGTGTACGTGCTGGCCGCCTGCCGCGGTGCCGTCGGCGCCATCGACAACCCGTCCCGACAGAGCTTCGTCAACGAGATGGTCGGGCCGCGCCTGCTGCCGAACGCCATCGCGCTCAACTCGGCGTCCTTCAACGTCGCCCGGGTCCTCGGCCCGGCGGTGAGCGGCGTACTCATCGCCCTCATCGACACCGGCCCGGTGTTCCTCGTCAACGGGCTCGCGTACGTGGGGACGGTGGCCGGCCTCCTGGCCATGGACCCGGCACGGCTCAACCGGTCCGTCCGTGCCGCACGGGAGACGGGCCGCATCGTCGACGGGGTACGGTACGCCGCCGCCCGACCCGACCTGCTGCTGCCGATGGCGCTGATGTTCGTCGTCGGCGGCATGGGGGTGAACTTCCAGCTGACCCTCGCGCTGATGGCCAAGACGGTGTTCCACCGCGGTGCCGCCTCGTTCGGGCTGCTCGCGACCGCGCTCGGCGTCGGCGCCCTGATCGGTGCGCTGGCCTCGAGCCGACGCACCGAACGCCCGTCGGCGTACACGTTGATCGGGTCGGCCGTCGCGTTCGGCGCGTTCGAGTTCGCCGCCGGGCTCGCACCCAGCTACCTGACCGCGGCGGGGATCCTGCTGTTCACCGGGTTCTTCATGATCTACGTGGGCCAGGCCGCCGGGCTGCGCGTGCAGCTCGGTGTCGACGAACGGTACCGGGGGCGGGTGCTGGCGCTGTACCTGTTGCTGTTCCAGGCGTCCGCGCCGGTGTGCGCGCCGTTGCTGGGCTGGTTGGCCGAACACGTCGGCGCCCGGGCCGGCATGTGGGTCGGCGGACTGGCCTCGATCTGCGCCGCGCTCGTGGTGTTGACGATCCGTTCCCGCCAGAAGCACGTGACGCTGCGCATCCGGGTGCGTCCGACCCTGCACCTGCTGGTGTCCGAGCCGCTCCGCGAGGACCTGAGAATCCCGGCCGGCCGGGCGCACGCCGCCCGCTGACCGACGTGCCGCCGTCCCGGCCCGATCGACCGGGACGGCGACACACACCGCCGGTGTCAGGCGATGTCCTTGACGACCTCGCGGTACGTCTCCATCAGGTCCGCGAGTTCCCGCTCGTCGTCGCGGCGCGCAAGGATCGGTGCGACCACCTCGGGCCGGAGTCGGCAGAGGTCGCTGGTCAGCATGAGCAACGCGTGCCGCACCATCCGGTGGGGGTGCCGGATCTGCCACGCGGCCATGGCCCGGTACCGCTCGTCGGGCTCCGGGTGCCGGTCGTGCCAGATGCGCACGGTGTGCAACGCGTTCAGGCGGTGCAACGCGCGGATGGTCTCGACCGGTTCCGGTCGCGGATCGGCGAGCAGCCCGTCGAGCAGCTGCTCCTCGCTGATCACGGGCAGCAGCCCGCCCACGGTGGCGGCGGTCTCCTCCACCGGGAGCTCGTCCGGGCCGGAGACGGACACGAAGCGCGCACCGAGCGGGCCGGCCTCGGCGTACAGCACCTCGACGTCGTCCGGGAGTGACCAGGCGACCTTGGCCAGGTACTGGTATCCCCACGGCAGCTCGGTGATTCTGGTCCACCCCCGGGCGTCCGCGAACGCGGCGAGCACCGCGAATTCCGCGTCGTCGGCGAGCAGCAGGGTCCGCTCGTGCGCGATGTGCTCTGCCTCAGTCACGACCGGGCTCCTCGTCGTCGCTCTCGTCGCTCTCGTCGTCCTCGTCGTCGTCGGACCACGTCGCCACCGGTTCGCCCTTGTCGTCGATCATGACCGGCTCAGGATCGAAGTGGTCGCCGAAGGCGTTGTAGCTGTCCGGGCCGGCGCCGCCCAACTGGATCGAGCGCTCGATCGCGTGAAGTACCTCGGGATCGGTCTCCGCCAGCGCGACCTCGTAGAGCAGGAACTGGTAGTTGTACCAGGCGGCGGCACGGACCACCGCCAGCCGGACCTCCGGGTCCGGGTGCGCGGCGAACTCCCGCAGCCCCAGCGTCGCGCGCAGATCCCCGGCCCGGAGCGCGGCCAGGATTCGTACCATCGCCGGCAGCGCCGCCGGGTTGGCGAGGTTGTCCGCGAGGCCCGCCTCGGAACTGGGGTGAAGTCCGGAGAGCGCACCGATGACATCCAGCGGAACGTCCTCCGGCCACGAGATGTCGGCCACCTCGTTGAGCCGCGCCACCACGGCACGGTGACTGGCCGGTGTCGGCCGGTACCGGATCGCGGCGCACACGACCTGACGGGTGTGGAACTCGATGCTCAGGTACGCCCGCGAGTGCACCGCACGCCAGGTCATCGAGGGAATCAGGCCGAGGCGCTGACTCTTGGTGCCATGGGAGGCCGCGATCATCTGCAGCGGCGGGACGAAGCCGACGTCGTCCTTGAGCGGGTCGTCGAGGTGCGCGCTGCCCCACGACTGCGGCTCCACGAAGTCGACACCGGTGAAGTAGCGGTCCAGATCGTGCCCGTTGACCTCGACGAACTCACCCGAGTAGACGTTCGGCACCTCCACCTCGTGCCGGAAACCGAGATACCCGCGGAACAGAGCGGTCAGCTCCAGCCGGCCCAGTTCGGGTCGCGGGAACGTGCCGGACAGCACCTCACGCAGCGCGTCGGGACGCGCCGACAGTGGGATCCAGAGCCAGGCCGGGAAATACCCGCCGAGCGCGCACCACAGACTGTCCGGGTCCGCCGGGTCCAGGTACCAGTGCGCATCGATGTCGTAGCCCATGCCGCGGCGTGTCGTGCTCGGCCCGGTTCCGACGAGCAGCTTCCCGGTCCGCCGCTCGGCGTCCAACTCCTCGTAGAACGGCACCGAGATGGTCCGAGCCGTGTGCTCGTACTCGCCGGACAGCGCGTCGGCGGGCTCCCAGGAGGTCGGGTCGAGCCAGCTGATGCCCAGCTCGGCGCCGACCGGACCGCTGGTCAGTTCCGCCCACCAGGCTGGTGGTTCATGGGTCGTCACCGGCTCCACGCCCCATGGATTCCGTCGGAAGGGAGTGTCATGCTTCTCCTCGTGGCGCGCCGCACGCGCCCTCGTGCCCGGGCGCATCGCGGTCGGCGGCCGGTCACGACCGGCCGCGCCGGAGATTCCGCGCCTCATGATCGTTTCCACATCACGGTAGGCGGGCGGGTCGAGGGTGGCGACGATCCGTATGGCGTACGTGTAGCGGTCCGGGGCACGGGCGGCTCAGGCGCCAGGGATCTCCGCGACCACCTTGCGGAAGACGTCGACCTGGTCCGCCAGGTCCCGCTCCTCGTCCGCGTGCGCCAGGATCGGCGCGACCATCTCCGAGCGCACCCGGGCGAGATCGCCGGTCACCATGAGCAGGGCGAGCCGGACCATCCGGTGCGGGTGCCGGGCCAGCAGGTCCGCCACCCGCCGGTACCGGTCGTCGGGCGCCTCCCGCCGGCCCTGCCAGAGGCGGATGCTGTGCAGCGCCATCAGCTGGTGCAGGGCATCGATGGTGTCCTGCGGCTCCGGGCGGGGGTCGGCGATCAGCTCGGACAGGAGCTCGTCCTCGCCGACCACCGGCAGCACGTCGGCGAGCTCGGCCAGCACAGCGGCCACCGGACCGTCCTGCGGACCGCAGACCGACACGAACCGCGCACCGAGCGACGAGTCCTCCGAGTACAGCACCTGCAGATCGTCCGGGGCGTCCCAGGCGACCTTGGCCATCCGGTAGAACCCGCCCGGCTGGTCGACCACCCGCTGCCAGCCCCGCTGGTCGGCGTGCCCGGCCAACGCCGCCAGCTCGGCATCGTCGGCGAGCAGCAGGGACCTCTCGTACGCCGGGAATTCCTGCTCCGTCATGGCCGGCTCCCCTCCCGGGCATCGGCGTCGTCCGACTCCGCGACGGCGTCGCCCGCGTCCTCGTCGTCGGTCCCGTCCTCGTCGTCGTCTCCGTCGCTCCAGGTCGGTACCGCGGTGCCGTCGAAGTCGACGAGGACCGGGGCACCGTTGCCGAAGTACTCCTGGAAGGCGTTGAACGTGTCCGGCCCGTTGCCACCGGTGGTGAGCACCTCGTCGATCCGGCCGAGCGTCTCCGGGTCGGTCTCCACCAGTGCCACGTCGTACAGCAGGAAGCGGTAGTTGTACCAGGACGCCATGCGCACCACGGCCCTGCGCACCGCCGGGTCGGGGTGCGTGGCGTACTCCCGCAGGCGCCGGGTCCGACGCAGGTCGCCCTGCCACAGCGCGGCCAGTACCCAGACCATCGAGGCGATCCGGTCCGGATGCTCGAGGTTGTGCGCGAGGTCGTCGGCACGGTCGAAGCCGTACCCGGTGAGCGCGCCGATGACGTCCAGCGGCAGGTCCTCCGGCCAGGTCCGCCCGGTCCGCTCGTTGAGCCGGGCCACCACGCCGCGGTGGCTGGCCGGACTCGGCCGGTAGCGCACCGAGGCGCACACCAGTTCCTGGCCGTGGACCTCGATGCTCAGGTAGGAGCGGGAATGCAGGGTGCGCCACGTCATCGACGGGACCATGCCGAGCCGCTGCGCGCTGTCGGCCCGACCCAGCGCCATCATCGTCAGTGGTGACACCGCTCCGACGTCGTCGCGGAGCGGATCGTCGACGCGCACGCTGCCCCAGGACCGCGGCTCGACGTAGTCCACGCCGGAGAAGTACCGGGCGAGGTCCGCGCCGTTGAACTCGACGAACTCGCCGCTGTAGACGTGCGGCACCTGCACGTTGCGGCGGTAGCCGAGGAATCCCCGCACCGACGCGGGCAGATCGGGCCGCCGCAGGGACGGCCGGTCCAGGACGTCCGACAGCGCCTCCCGCAGCCCCGCCACGGTCGGCGGCACCGGGAACCACAACCAGGACGGGTACTCCGCGCCCAGCGCGCACCACAGCGTGTCCGGTGCCTGCGGGTCCAGGTACCAGTACACGGTCACGTCGTATCCGATGCCGCGCCGGGCCACGCCCGGCCCGCGGCCGACGCACACCATGCCGGCGCGCCGTTCACGGTCCAGTTCCACCAGGCCGGGCACCACGATGCCGCCGCCCCACTGGTCCGCCGGGTCGTCGGACTCGGCCTCCCAGTCGTCCGCCGGGGACCAGTCGATCCCCAACTCGGCGGAGGCCGGGTCGGTGTACAGGTCCGGCCACCACTCCGGCGGCTGATGCGGCTCCGGGTCGGTCACCGGGGCACCACCGGTCGGATGCGGTACGGCCAGCAGCGCATGGCTCTCCTTCACGGCACGCCGACGACGCACGGCGCGGGGCAGGTGCGGGGCACGTCGGTCCCCGGCGGCATGCCGCCGGCCGTCCGGCCCCGCACCTGCCCCGCGCCGTGCGTCGTCGGCGTGCCGTGAAGGAGAGCCATGCGCTGCTGGCCGTACCGCATCCGACCGGTGGTGCCCCGGTGACC